>JANLHY010000152.1 GCA_024653795.1 Candidatus Brocadiaceae bacterium
ACTTCTTCGAATTCCTGTATTTTTTCGGGTTTGATAAGTTCTACCTTAAAAATATGATACCCGACAGGCGATTCGGTAATTTTGCTGCATTCGTTGTCCTTTAAACTATAAACAACATCCCGAAGGTCTTTCCTTAATTCGTTGACCTCCTCAAAGCTGCACAGGCCGCCGTTCTCTGTATTGGGGCCGTCTGAATATTGTTTGGCCAGCGCTGAAAAATCCTCGCCTTTTTCAAGGCGTTTCATGATCTTTTGCGCTACTGAAAATGTTTCTTCTTTATTGTTGTTATGAGCAGAATACTTGACCATGAGATGCCGCAATTTTACCTCTTTTTTCTGGCGAAATTCGTCAATATTCTCACAATAATAGCGCCTCAGCAATTTCGGCTGGACTTTCACCTTATCATGGACATTTTCCTTCATGATCTTATCTATCATGATATCTTCCTTGAGTTCGTTCTTTTTTTCGATAGGATTTATCCCCTGGGCTTCGGCAATTTCATAATATTTTGATAAAGAACCTACGTTTTTAACAGCGCCTTTCACAAAAGAGTCCAGGTCTTTTTCCACCTCTTTCATTATCGCCTCACTTGTGCCGAATAACTTGGCCGCCTCTTTAATCAGTACCTTCCTGTTAATAACTTCTTCCAGAGTATCCTTTAATATTTGATCAATTTTATCCATCAACTCATTGTCTCTGTAACGATCCTGGGCCTCTTTGATAGCTATGGCAGCGCGTTTTACAACGTCTTCCTGAGTGATAATTTCGTCATCCACAATGGCCTTAATAGAGTTTATGCTCTGGTGGCTATAATTGCTCGCAGCCCCGTAAGAAGAGGTATGGGCGATGATGACAATGAATATTGATAAAAGATGATACTTAATAAATATTTTCAATGTTTAGCCTCTGCTGTTAATGATAAAAGTGAAATAGTAGTTAAATTTTAAATGATTTATTGAAAAAATCCAGTAAATCCTCTGGTTTCATTTCTTTTTTAGGCAGGCTTAAGTGCAAGGTATTTTCATTAATAACCCGTATGTATTTCTTCAGGTTAGATAAACCTGTTTCGGCTTTTTTAAAATCTGTTACCTGTATAATAACAATATTGTCTACCCATACCATAGAACGAATTTTTGACTTTTGTGCAATAATCCTCAATTCGCTCTCTGAAAGCAGGTTTTTTACCGGGTGAGGGACGTCGCCAAACCTGTCTGTCATTTCCCCGGCAATATTCCTTACCTCCTCAAAGGTAGTGGACCGATTCAATCTGCGGTAAATATCCATCTTCAGCGCATCTTCTGGTATATAACTTTTTGGAATAAATGATTCGAGATTGAGATCAATGGAAACATCTAAAGGCTCTTCTACAGGCTCGTGCTTTGCTTTCCGTACCGCTAATTCCAATAATCTACAGTACATTTCATAACCAACGGCAGCAATATGACCATGCTGTTCTGTCCCCAGGATATTCCCGGCCCCACGGATTTCCAAGTCTCGCATGGCTATCTTAAATCCTGCGCCAAGTTCTGCAAATTCCTCAATTGCCTTTACACGTTTTTCGGCCTCAGGATTGATTGGACGATCGTTGGGTAATATGATATAGGCATATGCACGATGTTTGTAACGACCCACTCTGCCGCGCAACTGGTGCAAATCCGCAAGACCAAAAGTATCGGCGCAATTGATAAATATCGTATTGACATTGGGAATATCAAGTCCTGATTCAATAATCGTTGTAGCTACCAGGATATCAGCCTGACCATCAACAAAAGCGCGCATCCTTTGCTCCATGAGTTTTTCGTCCATCTGTCCGTGAACGGTCATTATCCGTGCCTCTGGCATAATTTCAGATAAATTTTCGGCAACACGTTCGATATTGTATACTCGGTTATGAACAAAGTATACCTGACCATCACGATTTAGTTCCTGTCTGATGGCCTGGCGTATACGTTCCGGGTCGAACCGAATAATTTGAGTATGGATAGCCTGTCTGCCCAACGGGGGGGTGTTCAGCGATGAGATATCTTTAATGCCCATAAGTGACATGTGGAGTGTCCTGGGAATCGGTGTGGCGGTTAAAGTGAGCACGTCTACCATCTGCCGGAATTTTTTAAGACGTTCCTTGTGTTCGACGCCAAATCGCTGTTCCTCGTCAATAATGACAAGCCCCAGGTCTTTAAAATAGACGTCTTTCTGGAGAATTCGATGGGTGCCGATCAGAATATCAACAAGACCTGCGGACGTCTTCTCCAAAGTTTCCTTTTGCTCCTTACGTGTCTTAAAACGACTTAATACATCGATCTTTACCGGGTAATCGGCCGTCCGCTCTGAAAAGGTGCTATAGTGTTGTTGTGCAAGGATAGTGGTTGGCACCAGCACAGCCACCTGTTTTCCAAACATCACAGACTTAAAGGCTGCCCGTATGGCAATCTCGGTTTTTCCATATCCAACATCGCCGCAAATGAGCCGGTCCATAGGTCTTTTTGATTCCATGTCTTTTTTTATGTCATGAATCACTTGAATTTGGTCAGGAGTCTCTTCGTAAATAAATTCCGCTTCGAACTCTCGCTGCCAATCAGTGTCATTCGGATAGACAATACCTTCTTTCGCATTCCGCAATGCCTGCACGTGCAGCAAATCGCTGGCAATATCGGCAGCGGCGTTTTCTGCACGTTTTTTTCTAATTTCCCAATACTTCGACCCAATCTTATCGAGCCTGGGCCTGTGGTCTGAACTCCCGATATATTTTTGCACCAGCTCAATCTTTGTGGCAGGGACGTATATCTTCGTCCCCTCGTCGTATTCGATTATCAGGTATTCTTTTTTATATCCCTCTTCTTCCAGTGTTTCCATGCCCAGGAAACGTCCAATACCGTGGGAAATGTGCACCACATAGTCTCTTTTTTTCAGGTCGAGAAAGGAGTCGATTGCCCTGGTCTGGATAGGCTTTTTTACATCACGACGCTGCTTGTAACGGTGAAAGATTTCGTGGTGTGCCAGGATAGCGATTTGTATATCAGAGAACTGGAATCCTTTGCTCAGGTGTCCTATTCGGAGTTCCAGTTGTTTCTTAATTTGTAACAGTTCAGCATCCCCACCTGACCTCCCCCCTCCCCCTTTCTCGCCCTCAGTGAGGGGGACAGGGGAAGGAAATGTCCCCCGCTGGCGGGGGCGCAGGGGGTGGAAATATCCCCCGCCCCTGGTGGGAGGGGATAGGGGAGGGGGCTGAACTGTTACCTTACTTTCGATGCGTAAATCATGAATAATCTCCCGAAACCGTTGTTCCTCCGCTACGTTGTTACAGAAGACCAGCGTTCTGGTATGGGCTTCGATTACCGTATTGAATTCCGACGCAATTGCCTGGATATTTTGGGGGAAATTGTCAGCAGATTTTACATGGAACGTGTAATCACTAGTGTTTGATGATAAAGGTAATTTCTCCAAAGATATCTTTACGAAGGTGTTGAATTGACTGGAGATTTCATCATAGGTAAACAATACTCCGCTATTATTGGCATCAGTCAATATCTTCCTTGCCCGATCTTCTATACTTGCGGGTTCTTTAAGGACGACCCAGGTGTTTTTGTTGAAATACGAGAAGAGAGACGTTTTCCCGTGTTCTGATTGAAGTGCGTTTGTCTCATACATCTTATCTATGGAAAGTATCTGGCAGCTATCTAATTCCTGTTCGGATTGCTGAGACTCAATATTAAATCTGCGAATAGATTCGATTTCGTCGCCAAAATACTCGATACGATAGGGGGCGTCTGAGGCATAGGGGAAAATATCAACAATGCCGCCGCGCAGGGCATATTCCCCAGAATTCTCTACCTGAGACGTCAGTTGATAGTGATGTTTCTGCAGCCATGAGACGAGTTCTTCCCGTGGATATTCATGGTTACTCTGAAGACTCATGATATTTTTCGTAATAGATTTGGGAGACGGTACGGGCTGTAATAGCGCCTGGATGGGCGTTACAATAATATCGAACTTGCTGCCGTCATAGATGTCGCCGTAAAGTATCTGATTGAGGATATGCAGCCTTTGTGCCAGCGCTTCACCCTCATTTTCGAAGTTATTGGTAAAAATGTCTTCTCTGGCAGGAAATAATTCAGCGTGCCCGTCCAGAAAGGTTTTCAGGTCTTCCACATCCTCTTCAGCCTCTTCAACACTGGGCGCAACCAGAAGTATCCTGGGTCGTGCTTTTGTTGTCTTTAGTTGCTCACTTGCTAGAGCAGCGATGAAGAAACTTGCAGACGACCCCCATAGCCCGTTGACAGTGCAATCGTTTCCGTCTTGAAGCTGACGAATAATCTCCTTGTATTGCTTATTTGCTTTAAGTAGCTTGATAAAATCTTTCATGTAATTTAATTGTAATGCAAAGTGAGAAGCAAAATCAAGCGATTTGACAATAGCATTTGCGGTGAACTATTACGAAATTTTTGGACTTAGAGGATGTGATTAAGTATGCCAGGAAAGAGACGGTCTTACTCCTGACCTCTGATGGAAGAGAATTCGTTGTTTCAGAAGCAGATGATTTTGAGAGAGAGGTTGAGGAACTTCGAGGGAGCAAGGGGTAGGTTGGGTTGAACGAATCTTTGGAACCCAACAGATACCTTAAATCAGGTGTGAGCGCTATGCAGTATCGCAGATCACGGGCAAAGGGTGCAACCTTTTTCTTTACGGTGGTGACACACGGTAGAAAAAAGATATTATGCAATGAAAATAATGTGTTTATGATAGCGATTGGGGGTCTGGTGTCGAGATGAAATTTGACGCAAAGGTGGGATACGAATAATTCGATTTGTTGGGTTTCGTGCCTCAACCCAACCTACACGACTATTCGTAATTATACGTTTATTGTGTGTTTTGTAAAGGCCAAATTAAGTCTTTTTATGAAAAAAAGACTTGACAAACATAGTTGATTCTTGTTTAGCACGGGGTAATAATTCACCGCAAAGGGCGCGGAGAACGCAGAGTTACAACCCCCTTAGTCCTCCTAGTTTTCTAAGGGGGATTATTGCGGGTGTCCCCCTTAACAAAGGAAGGGGGATTTAGGGGGTTGATTGCGATCTCGGCGTTCTCTGCGGTGAGCCGAACTGTTACAATAGACAAATTCCTTGAATATTTCATATAAATTCTAAGAGGAAATCGGATGGCATTTTCCTTGCAAGCCAAGCCAAATAAGGGCTATCATCAAACTGACACATCCTCCTTTGCTAAAGGAGGAATAAGAGGACTAAAAACGCCTTTTCTGGGGAATTCCCGGAAAAGGGGAATGTTGTGTTTCGTTCCTCAACCGGGCTTGCGGTTAAAAATTATGTTGCTCGTAGCGCGGGGTTTTATCCCCCGCCTATTGGCTAATCACAAAAGATAGGTGTTGCATCGTGTGTATTGCGTGGATGGGAGGCCGACCATGAAGGATCGGCGCTACGTTGTGGGCATTTGCCGACCACAAGGGATCGGCGCTACGGGCATAGGTCGTAGCGCGGGTGGTTTATCCCCCGCCATTGGCCGACCACGAGGGTCGTCGCTACAAAGTGGTTTTTGCGTGGATTATAGCGGTAGGTTGGTTTGAGGGACAAAACCCAACGTTTCTACTTTTTATGAGGATTCCAATAACGAATATCGAAGGATAAGAAAACCTCATAATTCGAAATTCCTTGTTCGATACTTGTCCTCGTGAAAACGGGGATTCGTTATTCAATACACGGTTAAATTGATCCGTCATTTT
>JANLHY010000174.1 GCA_024653795.1 Candidatus Brocadiaceae bacterium
GAACCGCCTGACGCCGCGCTGGTCAGTCCGTGAACACCGGGAACCGATAAATCACCGTAATAATTCCTAACCCGAACGAGTCGGAATCTGTAGCGCGGGTGGTTTATCCCCCGCCATTGGCTGTTTTTGAACACAAAAGAAATGAAAAATATATAACAAGAAATAAATAATGAAAAAGTAAGAGGATGAGTGACATCAATAAAAAATATGATGTTGATAACGCTATTGCCGAATGCAAAGAATTGATTTCAATCTTTGTGAGAAGCGTAGAAACTGCCCGAAAAAATAAATCGTCAAAAAACACTTAAACATTTTTCATTTTTTGTTTAGTGTTATTCATTATCATTGATTTACCCAATATGCTGAATAGTTACGAATATTTTTTGTAAGATACTAAAATACACTCTATACCTTAAAATTGCTATTTGAGAAGAGGTGAAAATGCACATAGGAAAACTTACAGCCAAATATATTATTCCTGTTGGAATTTTCTTTTTTGTTATTCTATCTATTGTTGGTATAAAATTCTTCGTAATTAAGGTTGGTGTTGATCAGGTAGGTGTGAGGACATATATTTGGGGCGTAACCAGGGGCCTTGTACATAAGGATTACGGCCCTGGCTGGCACAGAGCAATTTCCGGCATTGATCAATGGGACCTTTATGACAGCACTGTCCAAACCCTTGAACTCGCAAAAGAAGCATCTTATATGGGACAGCGGGATGAGCGAAAGGAGGCGGCTTTAAGAACAGCGGATGACTATGATGTCTCAGTTGATATGATAGTAAAATATCAAATCAAGAAGGATGAGGCGTGGAAGTTGCGTCAGAATATAGGTGTCGGTGATCGTTATAAAATAATCGTTGAAAACGAAACACGTGACATTGCCAGAAGCGTTTTTGGAAGGATGGTGGAACGCGACTTGTATAACCCGGAAGAAAAGCGAAGGAGGGCTGCAGAGTGTAAAATAGAGCTTACCGAGAGACTTTTACTTCGTCATGTAAATGTCATCGATGTTCTCATTCTTGAAATGAGATTTGACCCGCAGCTTGAAAGGAAAATTAAAAATATTAAATTAGCGGAACTTGATTATGTTTTAAATAAGTCAAAGGCACTCGCTGCCGAACAAAGAGGTATTACTCAAACTATAGACGCAGACACAGAAGCCATTGCTCAAAAAATCACCGGAGACAAAGAAAGGTCGATTACCGTTCTCGATGCTGAAACTTCAAAAAGAATCACGGAGATACTTGCAGAGGCCGACAAATATCTGGTACAGAAGAAAGCAGAAGGCGATCTTTACAAACAACAACGTAAAGCAGCTGGCACCCTTTTAATTAAATATTCACAAGCGGAAGGTGAACGGCTCAGAAGAGAGGCGCTTGCAGGTATGGGAGGCGATATTATTGTTGCAATGGAAGCAGCGCGCAACATTAATCTTGCAGATGTAGGTATCTCAAGCCTTGATTTAAATTTGCTCGATATTGACGATATGGCCACGCGACTCGGTGTTTCTGATACAAAAGGAAAGCTTCGTGTTGACTCGAAGACATTTAAACAAATCCAGGAGATGCTAAACCAGCCAAAAGACACAGACACTGCAAAACCAAAATAACCGGAGGAAAAAGATTTGACAGGATAACAGGATAGACATGATATAAATTAATTTTTGACAGGATATACAGGATTGCTTTTTAACTTATTTTGTAACTACTCAGCATATTGAGTAACTTAATTTTAATGAATAACATATAACAAGAAATGAAACTTGTCCTCATGAAAATGGGGAAATGTTTAAGTGTTTTTTTACTTTTTAATTATTCATTTCTTGTTATATGTTATTCATTTCTTTTGTAGTCAAAAATAACACCTGC
>JANLHY010000184.1 GCA_024653795.1 Candidatus Brocadiaceae bacterium
TTACAAGTAACGTCCTTACATTCCTGGTAATATTTCCTATACCTTACCGCCATAGCTTTCACTCCATAAAAAAAGGCAACAAGCCGAAAGTGGGACAGCACCTTCAACCGTTGCCTCTTGTCGCCTGATTTCTCAGGCATATATCACATAGCGTCTGTCCCCGCCGTTATCAAGTATGATACCGTACTACCGTACCTTTAAAACATTGTCAAGTCTTTTTATGTATTCTTTTTTCATTTGACGTGTATTAATGAAATTGATATTATTCTGTAAAGTGTATGACTAAAAAACAACGAGAAAGTACAGTAAAGTATTTGTATGATATAAGCAAGGGGATTGCGCTTCTTGCTATTGTTGGAGACTTTGTAAAAGAAAAACATAACATACTTATTATTATTACCGGCTTAATCGCTACCGTTGTATTTTTTGTTTGGGCATATACCTTAGAAGGAGCGGACAATGGATAATCTGGTAATAGTTTTCATTATTCTATCTATCATAGGTTTGATTGGTATTTTCTGGACACGTTACATCCAGAAGCATCCGAAACAACCTTCAAAATAAAACTACCCCTGGAACATGGATAATTTAAGTATCTTTCTACAGGAAAGTTTAAAAGAGTTTATCCGCAATGAGCTTGACCTTAAGATTAACCGCCTTGAAATCCGCATATTAGAATCACAGAGAAACTTATTGATTAAGTTTATTACCATCGTTACCGCCATTGTGGGCATTGCTCCGGCTATTATTAAGCTGTTTTAACCTTAGGCATTTCCCTTAGCATTTCACCTAGCCGTTATCATTTCAGGTACGTACTATTGTACCTTTTAACGATTGTCAAGTTTATTTTCGTTCACTTCACCATTTCTATTTTGTGTTGACGTGTATTGATGAAATTGATATAGTGTTTCTATGCCTATTACCAAAGAATTAGAAAATATACGGAAATTTGAATCAGTCGGTTTTAGCCATGAACAGGCCGAAATCCTTGCTGATGTTATTGAGCAGGCCCATGTC
>JANLHY010000192.1 GCA_024653795.1 Candidatus Brocadiaceae bacterium
TGGCAACGCAGGTCATACACTTGGTGCAGATATCGTAATTCCAGACAGGCTTAAATACCCGCCAGTTACCGGTCTTTCGCAAAGGAGTATTCCCTGTCGAATTGATAGCAGGACTGGAAATCACAGCGGTTTCGAATGGCACATCAACAACAGGACTTCCTTTGTGAACGGCCTCGGTTGTTTTCACTTCTTCCGTTTGGACGGCATGAAAACAATAGAGCGATGCCTCTATGTTTTTTAATACAAGCCCCCTGTCCGTTATGATTTCAGATGCCTCCTTCTCAACGGCTTTTCTTAAAGCATCCTCACCAAGGCCTGCAATCCTCGATGCAACGCCGCCAGCTAAAGTGCTCAAGACGGGTAATCCCAGCATTTCCAAGCCAATCTTTGTTATATCCAAGGTAATGGCCTGCGCCGCCACCTTGTACTTTGATTTTGTCTCGGCCGGACTATGCGTGGTATTGACAAAGACGATGCCACCCTCTTTTAGCCCTGACAATGGGTGCGCAAGATGATCTTCCAGGAGGGTTTCATCCAGCACGATCACAATGTCCGGCTCTGCTATTATCCCCCGTTCAAGAATAGGCTCTTTGGAAATGCGTGTGAATGCGGCTATAGGAGCGCCCCTCCGCTCGGCGCCATAGAGGGGAAAGTCCTGGGCATAGTACCCCTCATAAAAGGCGGCAGTCCCGATCACCCTGCTTGCTACCTTTGCACCCTGACCGCCCCTGCCGTGGAATCTTAACCTAAGCATAGACACCCTCAACTCCTGGATTTCTCCAAAAGTAGAAAAACTCTAATTAACACCATTGCTGTAATAGTGCATATTATACTACACACGATAGTAAACAGGCAAGAATCTGTTTCTAACAGTTGCATATAATTTGACTTAGCACAAGACTTTTGTTAAAATTTTTAGTTTATATAAACAGATGGCAGAATTAAGGACAAATAATATTGGGTAATTATGCTATTGGTATTGACCTGGGTGGTACAAACCTGAAGGCGGGCATTGTCGACAGGGATGGGAAGATACACCACCGGCTTTCCATAAGAACAGACAACAACGCCGACCCGCAGACAATATCCAATCAAATATTTGAATTGATAGCAAAAGTAGGGGCAGGTTTTAAACCTGCCCTTACCAATATAATAGGCATCGGGCTGGGCTCGCCGGGTCTTGTCGATAAAAAAGGAGAAACGATTTTGTTTTCACCCAATCTGCCACTATGGCGGAATATACCTATCAAACGCATGGTGTCAGAAAGGTTTTCCGTACCCTGTGTACTGGAAAACGATGCCAATGCCGCTGCATGGGGTGAGAAATGGGTGGGGGCGGGAAGGGAAGCAGATTCCCTGGTAATGCTCACCATCGGTACGGGAATCGGCGGGGGCATTGTTATCAACAAGAAGCTCTGGCGTGGCGTCAATAACGTAGCTGCGGAGATTGGTCACATGGTAATTCAGATGGATGGGCCGAAATGCAGTTGCGGCAATTGCGGATGCATCGAGGCATACGCCTCGGCCACGGCCATGGTACGGCGTTTTAAAGAGTCATTAAAGAGCGGCGTGCCGTCATCGCTAAAAGATGCCGGGGAAATCACGGCAAAGATGATCAACGACGCGGCATTACAGGGCGACAAGGTATCATTGGACATTATTAAGGAGACCGGGCATTATCTCGGTGTCGCCCTCGTAAATATTATGCATGTATTAAACCCGGAAGTAATCGTATTGACAGGTGGAATGATAGGCTCTGGAGATTTATTGATGAACCCTATCAAACAGGTAATCAAGGAAAAGGCTTTTGAGGCATCAGCCAAAGAAACGAAAATAGTATTTTCACAGCTTGGAAATGATGCGGGGATTATAGGAGCGGCAGGATGTCTACTGAACGAATTAGAAATTTCTGTATAATTGCACATATTGACCACGGGAAATCTACCCTGGCGGATCGTTTGCTGGAAAAGACGCATACGATTACGTCCAGAGAATTCCGAAATCAGATGCTCGATGATATGGATCTGGAACGTGAACGCGGAATTACCATCAAGGCCAGTGCGGTTGCATTAATACTTGAGCGGGATGGCAAGAAATACAATCTTAACCTGATTGATACACCAGGACATGTAGACTTCAGCTATGAAGTATCCAGGAGTCTTGGCGCATGCGAAGGGGCGCTCTTGCTGGTGGATGCCTCCCAGGGCGTTGAGGCGCAGACGGTCGCCAATGCCTATCTTGCCATGGAGCATAATCTGGCAATTATCCCCGTCATCAGCAAGATAGACCTGCCGAACTCCCGTCCCGATGACGTGCTTAACGAAATGGAAAAGACCTTAGGACTTGTTCCCGAAGAGGCATTAATGGTCAGTGCAAAGACAGGGAAAGGTATTGACGAAATCTTTGACGCCGTTATCAAGCGCATTCCGCCGCCGAAAGGCAACCCGAACGCACCATTACGTTCCCTGATCTTTGATTCGGTTTATGATGAGTATCGCGGCGTTATCGTTTATCTGCGTATCTTCGACGGGTCAGTTAAGGTGGGTGATGAGATATACATGATGAAGACAAACAGTTCTTTCAAGGTGGAAGAAGTAGGCGTCTTCAAGCCCAAGATGGTAGTAAAAGACAGTCTTTCCGCGGGAGAAGTAGGCTACTGCATCGCCAATATCAAATCCCTTCATGATGTCAAAGTGGGAGATACGGTTACTCATAACAGGGATAGGACGGCTGAGGCGCTGCCTGGCTACCGGCCGCCCATGGCTATGGTGTACTGCGGCATTTATCCGACAAATAACGCCGACTTTCACCTGCTTCGTGAGGCATTGGAACGGTTGAGCCTGAACGATTCATCATTTACCTTTGAGCCGGAGACCTCACAGGCTCTTGGGTTTGGTTTCCGTTGCGGATTCCTTGGACTCTTGCACATGGAGATCGTCCAGGAACGTCTGGAACGCGAGAGCAACATCAACATTGTACAGACCGCCCCCAACGTAACCTATGAGATAGTAAAAACGAATAAAGAGGTAATCAAGGTCGATAACCCGGAAAAGGTGCCGCCGGTAAATGAAATCGAGGAATTTCGCGAACCGGTGGTACGTGCCAGCCTTATCCTGCCAACCGAGTATCTGGGAGCAATTATGCAGCTCGCCGAAGGACGCAGGGGAAGATACAAGAGCACCGAATATCTCAGTGAAAAGCGCGCGATCCTTATCTACGAACTGCCGCTAGCCGAGATTATCTTTGATTTCTTCGACAAGATGAAATCTGCCACGAGGGGTTATGGCACACTGGATTACAATTTTATTGGATATGAGACTGCAGACCTTGTAAAATTGGATATCCTTGTAGGGGGGAAGCGTGTAGACGCCCTTTCGACGATAGCTCACAGGAAAGATGCTGAAGTTAAGGGCAGGAAATTGGTGAAAAAGCTTAAGAACGAAATCTCACGACACCTGTTTGAGGTTATATTGCAGGCAGCAATAGGAAGCAGGATTATTGCAAGGGAATCGATCCGACCAATTGCGAAAAATGTGACCGCCAAGTGCTACGGCGGCGATATTACCAGGAAACGAAAACTTTTGGAAAAACAGAAAGAAGGTAAAAAGAGGATGAAATCCATAGGAAACGTGGAAATCCCACAAAAAGCATTCTTGTCTGTGCT
>JANLHY010000208.1 GCA_024653795.1 Candidatus Brocadiaceae bacterium
ATTGCTACTATCAGCGCTGGAATCTTCTGTCCCCGTAATTTCTGTCGATTCACTAATTTTCACGGTTACAATGTCTCCGATTCCCCTTGCCCTGTTATCGCTGAAAAGATTTGTATTCAGCGTAATTCGCTTTTTCCAGATTGAATCTGCCTGAATATGATTATTCAAGATTAAAAATATCGTGCTTACAAAAAAATACGTTGTGATTATAGGTCTCATATTATTTCCTCAAAATATAATCTTAACGGTAGTCGAATCTTCGACCTTGCCATATAATTCCTTATTTGAGTCAATATTCCTGATTCTGATAACCTTTCCCATATAACCATCCTCTTTTGCCACTCCTTTTGTTACAACGTGGAGATTGCCCGACTGAACAGATACCTTGATAAAATCGCCTTTTTTTATGAGAGGAGGATTGTCTATCATCTCGGCGGTAATCGGTATGTTTGGCAGGATTGTCCGTATGGCGCGTTTTCCTATAAGGTCTTCAATATTGTCAGATGTTACTCCCGCCAGCTTTGTAGTTTCCATCCGTCTGATCACAAGGTCATCCATTGCCAGGATGTCGTGCCTGTCTATTTTTTTATTGGGAACAACGATGTCCTCGTAGGTTCGTATGGTAAAGAATACGGGCATTTTCAGATATTGTTTCTCATCGATGGAAATGCGAACAATGAGTTGCACGTTACCCCGATCTTTATTGGCGTCAATTTGTGAAATCTCCCATCGGATATCACCTCCATTGGCTGGTAACAACTTATCCATAGGAGGCCTGTCTGATTCGATAACTATTTCGCTTTCAGGTCTTGATAGTTTTGACAAAAAATATTCCTTTGCCTTACGGATGATTTCTTCTCCTGTAATGGTTATTGATTCTACCGTTATCAGTGATGAAGTCGTACTACCGTAAGTGATCTCTTTAAAATCGATACCCTCATCCATAAGGCGGGCATTGATGATATCTTTTTCAATTTTTCTGACGTTTCCGGGCCAGGGCGTGTTTCCTATAGAGATATTATTTACCCTTTCCGAGAGAGATGGATTATTGCATGAAACATCTGCAATATCACCCAGCACCATTTGCTTTTCGGGAAGTGTTACTTTATCTTTGATTTCAATGTTAATCTTTTCTCCTACAGCGGTGTGTATGATGGAGAAAATTACAATTGGTAAAAATATTAAGATATTTAGTTTCATAATCAATCTTTCTTTTCCCATTATTATTTATGGAAATATGCCAAGCTATGTGATGTTGTTAATAGTGGACAGCATTTCGTCGCTGGCCTTTATTGCCCTGGAATTGATCTCGTATGCGCGTTGGGCTGTAATGAGGTTAACAAGTTCCGTAACTGTCTCAACATTGGAATTCTCAAGGGCTCCTTGAAAAATCTCGCCTGTTCCTTGCTGACTTGGAGTTGAGACAATGGGAGAACCTGACGCGATGGTTTCTGCATACATATTCCTACCAAGACTATCCAGTCCGGCTGGATTAGGAAAATTTGCCAGCATAATTTGACCCACGTTTTGGATGGCGCCAGCAGAGTCTTTTACGGATACCGTTCCATCAGTTCCAATTGAAATTTCTTTGGCGTCTTGAATGGTAATGCTTGGTGTTAGTGGTAAACCTTCTGCAGTTACTACCTCTCCCTTACTATTTAATTCAAAAGCGCCATCCCGTGTAAATGCGATAGTGCCATCCGGACGGCTGATTTGGAAAAAGCCGTTACCTTCAATAGCAAAGTCTAAGGATCGATTAGTTGTTTGCTGGTTTCCCTGTGAAAACACCTTGGTGGTGGATATCGGTCTTACACCACCGCCCAATTGAATACCCGAAGGGATTTCGAAACCCTGGGCAGATTCTGAACCCGCTATGAACTTCTTATCATAGAGGAGATCCTGGAAGTTGACCTGACTTCTTTTGAAGCCCGTAGTGTTTATGTTTGCCAAATTATTCGCGACATTATCCAAATAAAGTTGTTGAGCCTTCATTCCGGTAGCGGCAGTATAGAGCGCCCTGATCATAAAAATCTCCTTTCAATCAAGTTACGTTGCAAGTTGTATGAGTTTTTTTAACGTTTCATCAATAGAGTCTGTAACCTTGTGGCCAACTTGAAAACCTCTCATATTGGCAATCATATTGACCATTTCGTCTACTGCATTTACATTAGACTTTTCCAGATAACGACTGGCGATTTCAAAGTCAGTTGAATCTTCAGGCTGCGGTGCGTTATCGGATAACTTGTAAGCACTGCCCCCAACAGACTCAAGGGTGCTTAATTTGGAAACATTAACAATCCGGATATTTCCGATTTCCTGGCCATCCGCAACGATACTTCCATTTCCTTTTATGGCAATGTTTTTAGCATTTTGCGGGAGTTGAATCTCACCTCCGGCGCCTAAGAGATACCACCCTTCAGGCGTGACAATCTTCATATCCCGGGAAAGCATAAATTGCCCTTTTCGGGTATAGAGAACACTACCGTCATTAGCTTTAACAGTAAAGAATCCTTCACCTTTTATTGAGATATCTAAGTCATTACCTGTGTATTCCAGCATGCCTTGCGAAAAGTCTGTGGCAATGGTACCTAAACTGCTTCCGGTGCTTGTAGTGGTATTGGTTTGATCCTGATTTGAAGTACTGGAGATAAAGGACTGGAAAACAGCCACGTTCTTTTTATACCCGGCAGTGTTAATATTGGCGAGGTTGCGGGCTATAACTGCTTGATAGTCTCCCTGGCTCACCATACTTGAAGCGCCTGTATATAGTCCTACAATCATGTTTACCCTCCGTGTTTGATGAAAATGCAAAAATCTTTGTTCATGTTACGGAGCAATCCAGATACCAATTAGTTAAACAAATTTTTATAATATATTCGTCTTTTGTAAGCTACCTTATAACAATGTATTCTGACCTTCTTAAAGGTGTTGAATAAAGTTTTAAATAAAATACTGTAAGGGTTTTTATAAATAATTGAGAATATATTTCCTGGTGAATTGAATAAATTTTCCCAGTGATAAAAAGAAATGTTTAAAAAACTTACACGGTGTTAAAAAAATGTGAAACCATGGAAAGGCAAACCGTAGAATGTTGGAAAGGATAAAAGGATTATGGTAATAATTTAATTGTATAGGAATTTTCATTTTATTTAATCGGGTTTTGGGGTGACACGGGTTGTACAGACGCATTGCAATGCGTCTCTACATTTGTCCGTGTTTAACTTAAATCCACTCCCCGTTTTCACGAGGACAAGATATTATTTTATAATGGCACAAATTATTCCCCTCTTGGGAGGCGACTCCACAATTCCCCCCTTGGGAGGGGGTGGGGTGGGTCCCTTGGTCGTTAAATCTCAGTGAATATTTCACGAATTACCGACTTACCCACCCCTAAATCCCCTCCCAAGAGGGGACTTTCTACCTTATCGTTATCTCTTCAGATTGACAATATCCGAAAGTATCTCATCAGCGGTGGTAATGACCTTTGTGTTGAGCTGGAAACCTCTCTGTGCTATAATCAGGGAGGTTAATTCCGTGGCCATATCAACGTTAGAACCCTCCAGATAGCCGCTGGAGATGGAGCCGGCACGGCCTGAACCGGCGGTTACATAAATAGGTTCACCGGCGGCAGACGTTTGTGTATATAAATTATCCCCCTGCTTTGAAAGACCGTTTAGGTTGTTGAATAAGGCTATTTTTAATGTTGCAACGGTTTGTGTGATACCGTTGGTATATAATGCCGTTATGGAACCCCCCGAATCTACCGATATAGAATCAAACGTGCCATATTCATAACCGTCCTGGCTTGTAGCGGCGGCTGTTGAATTACTGCCATTTTGTGTAAGGCCATCGCTTTTACCTGATGTGCCAAGATTAAGAATTACCGATTGTGTGCTGCCTATTCCATTAAATTCGAATGCAAGTGTTGTGCTTCCGCTAGTGCTAAACGTACCGTCACCGTTAAATGCGATATCACTTATTGTGCTGGTGTTAATGATGCCGTTACTGCTATTCATGGAAGCATTCATCTCCCATTTGTTGTCGCCTTGTTTCGTAAATCTTACGGTGACTGTGTGTTTGGTGCCCTGGGAATCATAAACGTCTACAGAGGTGGTATACGTTGCGCCAGTGAAATCATGGTTTGCCCATGTTGATTTACCAGTATTGGAACCACCGTCAGTCAGGGTGGTGGATAAATTGTCTTTGCCTCCTGTATCTGATTTGACGACAATCTTTCCTGTGCTATCTAAGGATGCTGTTGCTCCATTAGTAGTACCGGAACTAAAAGCGGTATTTATTTTTGTTATAAGCGCACCAACTGTAGTGCCATCAGCAGTAGTTCCATAAGTAAAGGTTACAGAGACAGAAGTTCCGTCCGGTTTGGTTCCTGTAATAAGAATGGTATCTCCGCTAACATAGTCTGTTGTATTGGAATCAAGGCTGTTTAATGTTGTCGATGCGGTTGCTGCAGTATTACTTGAAGTAAGGGATCCTGTCATCATCACTACCTCTGCCGTTTCGTTTGCAGCAGATGCATCAAGATTTCCTGTAAGGGAAACCTTGGATGTTGCCTTGCCAGAAACCGTTGAATTATAGGGGATGCTGATGGTATTGCCGTTTGTGTCTACAACCTTGTAACCTGTATTAGAATCAATAAGATAATTGTTTGAGTCAGTATCAAATGAACCCACCCTCGTAAAAAAGTCCTTGTCGCCGCCGCTTACTACAAAAAACCCCTCACCCTGGATTGCGAAGTCAAGTGCATTGTTGGTGGTTTCTAACGTTCCCTGACTATAATTCGATGAAATGCTTCCAATCTTTACACCCTTTCCTACCTGCATTGGATTACCATTATTCCCATTCGACATTGTCTGGCTTAACAAGTCAGAGAATAGTAACCTGGATGATTTATAGCCGTAAGTATTGATGTTTGCCAGATTGTTACCGATAACATCCAGCATGTTTTGATGCGCGCGTATACCTGACACGCCTGAATATAATGCACCGCCGAGACCCATAATATTCCTCCTTTCAAAAATTAGTTAAGATATTTCTCTTATTTCTTGCCAAATAATGTAGATAAAATATTTGATGATGAACCTGAACCTGAACTTGTAGTTGTATTATTAACTTCTATGAAATTTGATATGGAAACAGATTCCCCATCAATGACGAAAGATACCGTTCCATCTTTCTCAAGTTTCACTCCTTCGACAACACCAGAGAGGGTTTCACTACTGCTGCTGGCGCTGTATTTTATGGTTTTACCGATAAACGCTGATGCTAGAGATATTTGATCCATTTGCAAAGAGGCTGAACCAATGCTGTTGATATTTGAAATATATTTTGTTTGTTGTTGCTCTTGTTCCAATGTGCTAAATTGTGCTAATTGGGACATAAATTCGGTGTTGTCTGTTGGGTCCAGCGGGTTTTGGTTTTGCAATTGTGTTACAAAGAGTGTCAAGAAATTTTGCATGCTGATTTCTGAACTGAGACTCGAAGCGCTTGATGTGATCATGTTTTATCTCCTTATATAAGATAGTCAACCATTAAAGTAGTTGTGCTTGCGCTGGTTTCTGTTTGTAAGTTACCCGGAATATCTTCTTTGCTTAGTATTTGATCTTCATCATAACCTTTTTGGCTATGGGTTTGGTTATGATGATGAGGGTTGTAGGCATCAAAATATTCTGTCAATTTTTGTTTGTTTGCATCGTCGTTTTGTATGTATACCTCTAATTTGTGGATTTCAATACCATTAGCTGCAACGGATTCTTTAAGATGCTGTGCGTTCTTTTCTACGGCAGCCTTGACTTCCGCGCTCTCCACGTAGATTTTTGCCTCGATTTCATCATTTTCTTCCATAAAATGAATTTTTATATTACCTAGTTCAGGTGGATTAAGGGATAGTTTTATTTCGGATCTGTCACCATGGGTTGTTATACGGATTTTTTGGAAGATTTGTTCCATGATATTTTCTTGTGCATGTTCTACGCCCAGCACGTCGTTGCTATGAAACATGTGATTTACGGTTTTGGCATCCGCTGCAGAAGATGATAACGGAGCACCACTATGTGGAGATGCCTTTGTATTTTGCTGAAAGGCAGTTGCGTTTGATTGCGCATTATTTACTGTCGTTTGGGAATCTAAAGAAAAAGGAGACCCGTTATTTGTTTTAGGTGTATGTGCGTCAAAGGACACAGTATCAGAGGCATTTTGTTTCTGTGTATGACTGTCGAATGAATTCCACTCCTCATTTGTTTGCGATATACCTGATACGTCCTGCTTTAAGGAGACAGTGCCATTTATTTTTGATAGACCATTTTCTGTAAGTTGTTCTTTCGCATTTGATGAATTGTTAATTGCAGGGATTGGCACACCGTTTTTATTTTCCGGAGAGATGTTCTGAGCCAATTGTTTATATGTTTCTGGTAACTCCTTTACATTGATTTCATAAATATCTGAGCTAGGGAAATGTAACATGTTATTACTGTGGTAAATGTGATTTATAGTTTTGGCATCCTCTATAGAAGACGATAGCGGCGCACCACCATTTGGAGACGCCTTTGTATTTTGCTGAAAGTCAGTTGCGTTTGATTGCGCATTATTTACTGTCGTTTGAGAATCTAAAGAAAAGTGAGACCAGTTATTTGTTTTAGGTGTATGTGCGTCAAAGGACACAGTATCAGAGGTATTTTGTTTATGTGTATGGTTGCCGAATAAATTCCACTTCTCATTTCTTTGCGATATACTTGCGATGTCCTGCTTTGAGGATTCAGTGATTTCATAAATGTCCGAGTTGGGAAGATTTAATTTGAGAGTATCGGTTTTGGAAAGTGTGTTTCCAACGTCCATATCTTGTATAAATGGTTTATCCATTTCGTCTACTGCATTTACATTAGACTTTTCCAGAGAGAATATGGAACCTGGATTGTGTGTTTCAATGAGATGCCTGTCAAGGATCACATTGATCCCTTTTCGTTCTTCGAAGCCCCAGTTACTCTCCCTTTGGGAAAGGGGGACAAAGGGAGAGATGGAGGGGTGTCCATTGTTGGCACCAGCAAAGGGATTATAAATATTTAAATTAGCACTTCCGGCGGTCTTGCCCCTATTAGGAGATAAATTATTGCCAAAACCTTGCATGGTAGATTCCGGATCAGGAGTGTTTGGTACAGGTGAATTTGGTGTATCAAGAATATTTAAGTTATATATGTGTAGTCCAAGTATTTCCTGGAATGGTATATCATCTACGTTTTCTATGTCTTGTACGTCTTCGGCTTTTGTGTCTGATTGAATAGAATTTATATTAAGTGTTTGAGAACCTGGATTATTCGCAGATGGGCGAGTGTTTGCGATCAAATTTCCAAAGAGATTATTATCTGGTAGTCCAACAGTTGTTTCCGGCATAGTCATATTCCTCTAAAGTAAAATTGCAATTATTCATACCGAGAGTATCTGAAATTTTAATTTAGTAATGATGCAATACACATGCCGTGTTTGTTGTGGTGGAGAGACGGAGCAACATTAATAAGATAGTTGTCTCTAAACCTCAGTGAATTATTTATTTATCAATATTGATATAAAAAATATTTCTTTGAAAAATATTTTTAAGGAAAGTAGAGATGTAAACTTTAGGTACTTTTTTCCTTGTGAATCAAGCAATATTTTCCGCACTTACTGCGGAAAATATTTAGTATTGAAGTGTTTCTGTTATTTGGTTGGCTACAAATTGAGAGTAGCGCCTCATGGAAAGCAAGATAAGCTTCCAACCATATAAGGCGCTTTTTTGATGGGTGCTTTCAAAGTATTGTTTTACAAGTTCTGCAACTTCGTTTTCATTGCTGTCAAATACACCATCCGCACTCCAGACGACTGAACCTGTATCGGTGGAGATCATTCCTGCTTTGACGCCGAGCAGCATGGGTTCATAGGGACGGTAGTGGGTTATATTTCCAAATATAATAGCATCTATATCGTATTTCTTCCTGAAGGCTACAAGGGTGTTTATATTGACAGATCCCTTGATCCATATTTCATGTCCGGAGAGGAGTGTCGTTTTATTTCCTGTTGGTACAACAACCTCAAAACTACCTATTTTTCTCAATTCTACCGAAAAGGCCTCCGTTACCTCGTCTATGACGGCTTCTCTGTCTATGTTGTATTCGAATGGTAAGAGCAATACGCGGCGTATTTGCGTCTTTTTAAATTCATCCGATTTATTATAACTCAGGCTTGAAGAACGATGCGGCGGTGTGCTAAAGCACCCCATGATGGTTAATGAACAGAGAATAACGATACGTAGTGTTAATTTCACGTAAACCCTCCGTGTCTTTAAAAAAGGTATTTATTGTGAATCTTGTGCTTTTAGTTTCTTTTTCTCAGTTAATTGTTCTATCTTTAGACTGATGAGTTCTTGCTTTGCCTTTGTTTCTTCAATCTGTGCCTTTGTTAATTCTATGGTCAGTTCCTTAATCTTTTTCTCGTAAGGTTCGCGGGACTCATTTAATTGTTTGTTTAATCTTTCATTTTCAATAACTATTTGTTGTGCCGCTTCTAATTGTTTTTTTGTCTCTTCCAACTCTGCTTCAAGTGCAGTTTTAATATTTTTATTATTCACAAGTTCCTTTTCGAGAGTGTCTATTTTTGCCTTTGATGACACGAGCGCCTCTCTTGTTTGTTCAAATTGCTCAAGTACAGAGGTCTTTTTGTCGCCCTCTCCGGTATCAACTATTACCGTAGACCCACTAGCCAAATAGCCACTCCTTTTAGGCGGTACTCCGGCTTTATTTGAGAAAGTATCTGGGCTGGTTTCTCCTGAAGAAACAGTAGTCTTGTAAGGTTTTTTATAATCCTTTTTCATAAAGGATACACAACCCACAATTAATATAAGAAAACATAAAGGAGTCAAAGATACCAATTTTTTCATATTTGCATACAATGTCTAAAATTACAACTCTTGATATAAGATTAGTGCAATATTCATTATTACACGCCATGAAAGTATTTGTCTTATAACCTTGTAAAACAGTTACTTGTAGTTTTTAAACTGGTTAAAGTTATTTTCATGACAAAATAGTATCAAACTTTTTAGCAAATTTAATACCGTGTAAACAATTGGAACCTAACCTGAACGAGTTGGAATCCGTAGCGCGGGTGGTTTATCCCCCGCTCAATGCCGACCACACCTGTCCTCGACTACGACCGGGGAAGGGATCGGCACTACATTTTGCTTAAAATGTCAGAGACTTTTATTAAGTTCCTAAAGGGTATGGGTGAAGATTTGAGCCTTGAAAGATCGTGTTAATTGTAAAATGTCATCACTACAAATAATTGCAGAACAGATTGCAATACGTGTTCCGCCAGATTGTAGTACCTCGCTGAGATTTTTAAAATTAATAGCGCCTATTGCAACAAATGGAAGGGTAATTTCCCTTTTTACCTCTTTTAAATAATCAAGGCCTACCGGAGGTTCATAATCCTTTGTTGGGGTGGGGAATATGGGACCGACGCTAATATAATCAGCGCCCTCTTGTTGTGCCTTTCGAGCCTGAACTATAGTATGGGTAGAAACTCCCAATATCCTGTCGTAGCCAATTATCTTGCGTGCATTGTAAATATCTAAGTCTGATTGCCCGATGTGCAACCCGTCTGCATCTGCTTTTTTGGCGATCTCGGCACGGTCATTTACGATAAAAAGGGTTCTGGATTGTAAGGTTATCCTTCTAAATTCCTTTGCCAGGGTAAGGAATTTGCTGTCAGGTAGGGTCTTTTCTCG
>JANLHY010000216.1 GCA_024653795.1 Candidatus Brocadiaceae bacterium
ACCGCCAGCGGCGCGGCGCTTGTCACGGAATACCCAATTAAATCTTACACGATTGTTTCCGGTGCCTATCTATATGAAGGCTTTGCTGCGTGGGGTTCAGCAACTTCTTCTGCTGTTTGGGCAATGTTCAGAACGCCTACGGCGGGTGGAGCTACGCAGCGAGCTGCGTCTGGTGCATACAGCCAGATAGCCGACAATTACGCCTCATTAACTTACGCCGATTAGGAGAAATTTATGAGTGGAACTACAAAGATCGGTGCAATCAAGATTATTCAGAACTTCCCTGATGCCGGAGCAGCTCTCAACCAGAAAATCTCCGCTGTTACCTCCGTAGCTGCCGCCGCCGCAAACAAACAGACTGACGCTACGGGAGTGAAGGAACTTACCCTTACGCCCGTCACCACGGCTTGTTGGGTTGTTTTCGACGCGCCCAACGATGCGGTAGTCACGGCGTGGTTTGGAGACACCACCATCGATGCGGACGGACTTCAGTATTACTATTGCCCAAAACTTGAAAAGACATCTTTCACGTTCAGTTCCGCCATTACCAGATGGGATTTACTATCTGAAGGCGCGACTACCGTCGTATGGCAGGAGAAAGCACGATGAGCCTGATACTTCCTTTTTCTGATTCTTCTCAATATGTGACTGGTGGTATTTATGCTCCCACTGCCGCCAATTTCCCTGCTTGTAAACACTTCTGGTCTTGTCCTCAATCCGATATAGGCAAAGATTTCGGTTCCGGGACGGGCGGTCTGACCGACTTAATGGGCCGGGCGCATCTGCTTAAATCGTCGGGAGTTGCCTTAGCAGCCCCTGCCTCGCCAGATGGTTTCTCGGTATTCCCCAATCAAGCTAATGGCGGGACGACCGTGCAGGGAACCTTGTCAGTGCCCACGGGTACTCAGGCTACTCTGTTGGTTAGCGTGGTTGAAACAAATGCCACTGCTGGATTTATTCTAGGGGATTACACGTTAGGTAACGTAGTTTTAATGACAGCCGCCAATAACGTCGGGGATTCCGACACTACCGCTAATGGCACGGCCTTCACTTTAGTTTCGGCAAAAGTAGGCCGTGCGACGTTGGTCAGGACGTGGAATGCGTTAGGGGCGGCGACCACTGGACAGGCGCAGTTTGAGTCCAATCTCACCTCTACCATCACCGATTTAGGCGATGCCGCCACCACGGGTGTTCCGATATTCACCGCTTGGGGGGCCACGGATCAATGGGCCTGCGCTTCCACCAATACAAAACTCTACGGTGTAGCCCTCTTTATATTCGCTTCCATTCCCTCCGATGCTTTCGTAAA
Organism: Candidatus Brocadiaceae bacterium; assembly: GCA_024653795.1. Taxonomy (GTDB): domain Bacteria; phylum Planctomycetota; class Brocadiia; order Brocadiales; family Brocadiaceae; genus Wunengus. Next base: position 1,310 of record JANLHY010000216.1, read on the forward strand.
AAGCCTGCTGGCGTGGATTACATATCAGTGGGCAAACGGTAATAAATGGTTGCCGCCCCAACTGAAGGGAGTCTCGTAATTGAAATTAAAATCAACGACGATTGTTCCCTATTCTGGCGTCCTTGAAACTGGAAGTAATGTCTCAGCCTGCAAGCATTTTTTCCCCTGTGATGAAGGGTCTGGTCATCGGCTGACCTGCCGAAAAACAGGTATCGTTTGGGACGCCTCAGACACGACTGTTGGTAGTAACAGCACAAACGGCGGGAAGGCCCTGACGTGGGCCAATGGTCGGGTGAGTTCTAACATCCTCACGGCCAGCCCGCCCATCAATCTATTAAGTGGTGCGTGGGCTACTTTCGATAAGACCAAAGTTTGGCTGTTCATGACTGCTGGAAGGGTACTTAGTGACGTGGCATGCCGAATAGCGACTGGCGACAACAACGCTCTTGTGTCGGAATACACGGGCATCGAAAAAGGTTGCGGTATGGCCGATGGAACCCCGGCAGGGGTTGGTGGATTTCATGCGCAATTACAGACAATCAGCCTAAATGACGATTCTTTACGCATCGACATGACGGTCAATGATTCTCTCAGCAAAGCCGCAAACCTGGACAAAGATGTCATGACGTATTGTATCTACACCCCCGGAGCCGGATTGGAATACAAGTCTCTGCTAATCAATGACGCGACCGCCGTTATTGTCGCTGATAACGTAGTCTCCAGTGCCGGTTATGTGTTGACCGCCGCCACGGACTTTACCGCTAATCCTTGTTTCCGATTCTCCGGTTACGGACTATATGCCTTCGGTATGTTTCAGTTCGCCACCAAACCGGCGAATATTTACGCTGGTATTTATTGGCAAGCGGCAAATTGGATGGCCGAGAAGAAATATATTTATCCGGGGTTTATAGGATTGAGTGGATAATGAAAAAACTTATCGCACTCTTGTTTGTTCTGTGGCTGGTTCCCGCGCAGGAGATTCAACAGTCCTCGATCTGCGAGAAGGACAAATCGCGTTTCCAGATGTCTACAATCTGATTTGGTTTGGAGTTTCGTTCAAAACCAACGGAACGACTTTCGACGGGAAGATGATGGATTGGTGTACGCGGTGATGGACCCCGACCAGATCAAGCAGGCGGTGCATGCGGCGCTGGATGAGCGGCAATTTTGCGTATTGCAATGACTCTCACCCCCGCCGAGCGCATGAATAGAAACCAGAAAGGAATGGTATGAATTTGACGGATGAAGATATACACCTGCTGGCTAAAGCCATTGCTCCCCTGCTGATAGAGCAAGTCAAGGCGACGCACCATGAATTTTGGATTGATCCTGAAAAGCATTATCGGGATCATTTAGCGATCAATCGTTTTAATCTGATCTTCACCGACGACCTGATTGCGGCACTCAAGGAAGTCGCAGGTTCCTACAGAAAGGGGCGTAATTTGGTATGGGGGATTTTCATAGCTTTAGTTGCCGCTGGTGCCCTCTGGACAGCATTCCAGGGATGGGTGCACGGGAAATGAAAGAATTCATTCTTACCCGTTTTTGCTACAGCGAGGAAATGGGGACGTTAGGAATATTGGAAGGGCCGAATTTCACCTGCAAGTCTATTGAAGACCCGTGGAAAAATAACGAACCGAACAAATCCTGTATCCCCGAAGGCGTCTACATCGCCAAACGAACTTCACGGCCCAAGCATGGTAATACCTTTGTCCTGATTAACGAAGACCTGAAGATCGCGGAGTACCCCAAGTTAGGCATAAGAGATTCTTGCCTGATTCATACTGCTAATACAATCTTGGACGTGGAAGGCTGTATCGGACTGGGAGAACGTCTAGGTTGTCTAGGAAGCCTTTGGGCAGTCCTCGACTCCGTTTCTGCCACGAAACGCTTCATGCAGATGATGGACGCGGAACAAGAGTTCCAACTGACCATCACTCAGGTCAAAGGTGCGAGATGACCTTCAACGACTTCTTCTACATCTTGTTCCATCCTTTCGCCATGTTGGGTTTTGGCCTGATAACTCATTTTGGCAGACGAGTCTTGGCGGCTTCAACTCACGGAACCGAGAATCTTCCTTCGATTACCGACTACTGGAAAAAGAATCCGCTCAATTCTTTGCTGAGTATCGTCGGCGCTATTGTAGGCTACGCGCTGTTCGTCCACTTCCCCGACTTCGATAAAATGGCCCCGGATATTCAGAACGTGGTGAGAAGCACAGCCTTCGGAGTAGGGTTTCTTGCAGACAATATCGCTGATGCCGTAGGACAGAGGGTAACGGATAAGATCAAAGGAGGTTAAATGCCCACGGAACGGGAAATTGAGCTTTATTACTTTGATATTTGGGAAGCCAGTCAGTTAGTCGGTAGACCTCATGTTGCCACCATAAGTGGTTACATCAGGGATGGTAAAGTGGAGGCGGTTAAACACCGTCAAAAATGGATGATAGCGCCAGATCAACTCTCCGTTCTTCGAGAGTTACTTTATTGCAGACCCGACGGCCTTAAAAAATCGCAGGGCTTTGAGGTACGTTCCCTGTTTTCAAAGCTGCTGCGTTGGTGTACGTCTGCGTGAACCTTCGCATGTTCAGCTCGCATAACGTTCAGCGTATCAGAATAAACCCCTACGGCAGGGAGTCAATAGAGTAGCCGCTTATCGGATATAAATGTCAGACAAACAGGAAAATACCTTATAAATCAATGAGAATCTACGCCTACATGATTATCTGCGCGGCCATGATAGCCGTGGGATGGTTTTACAGGGGTGAACACGACGCCAAGGAGCTTGCCAATGCCATTCAGAAAGCTGAACAGAGATTCCAGACTCAAAGGACCCGACAAGAACAAGAGCGTCAAGACTTGGAGAAGCAGATCGTATCAGATCGTCAACTCGCTGACCAAAGGCTTCGGAAAGTTACTAAGGAAAATAGTCAGTTACGAGAAGACGCTGCTCGTCCTGTGCTTGTTGAGTTTCTTGTATTTGCCCGCTTGTGCGACGACCCCGCCGAGTGTACCTTGCTTTACCAGTCCCGACCTCCTGAAGCCTCTCCCCCGCCCCCGAGACTTGTTACAGCGGAGGACATCTACCGCCTCCTTGCCGACCTTGACCAAGCCATAATCACTCATAACCTGGGTCTGGAACAGCTTAAAAGCCAGCTAAAAGCCTGTCAGTCAGAATAACCAGTAGGTAACGACTTGTACGGCACATCCTGAACACCACTTAGCACCCGCACCATACATCCATACTTCAAGTCCATATATTCTCCTACTACTTTCTGTTCTATCCTGCCTACCTTATCAGCGGCGTTCTTGATCTGTCTATGGGTCGCTCGTTGATTCCTTTCCGTGGATTTGCTCATATCGTCTCCGTGATTGTTACCACTATAGGTTCCGATTCCTCAACATCCCCGCAAGCGCAAGTCTCACGTCCGGCGAAGAACGCCAGGAGCATCAAGCCGAGCAGGAACAGGCTGGCGAGTTCTCTAGAAGTCATTTATGAGTTTCCATTGCCTGCACGCGGTCTAAACTATAGCCGCCACTGATTCCTTCCAGTTTTATTACGGCTTGCCCGTGTCCAAGTTCCCATGCTTCACTTCTGGTTTTTGTTTGGACAACGGAACCATCATCTTTTTTAACAAGAACTGGATAACCAATTTCATACCATTCGTTCCATTCAGATGCTTTCATGTTTTTCCTTCTCCTTCGGTATGGCGGCTTTGGTTTTATATATCGAATTGATTCCCTTTGCTCATATTTTCGACGGCTGGGATAACTCGCAGGTTGTGTTCGACATGCAGCCCGCATACGAGCTGGTGCTTGAGCGGAACGATATGATCGACATGGTGAATAATCCCTGTCTCGACTGTTAATCTCTGCGCTCCAGCGTAAATATTTTCAATACTCTGCTTACAGGCCCAAATGGGCATAGCTTTTAATTTTCGAGCATCGCGAGCACGGCTCTTTGCGGCGAGTTTGGGCAAGTTGTTCTTCCGCCAAGCGCTGGCGCTGGTGCGTTGTTTTTCTTGGTTCGCTTTCTGCCAAGCGCGGACGTGGGCGCGGTGTTTTTCTGGATTCGCCTTCTTCCAGGCGCGCTCGCAGGCGCGTTGTTTTTCTGGGTTGGCTTTCGCCCAGACGCGGACGTTGGCACGGTGTTTTTCTGGATTGGCTTTCTGCCGGGCATGCGTGCATTCAGCGCATGCTCTGCTCGAAACATATCGTTCCGCTACGTGCCCGTGCTTACATGGCCCGCCAGTGAAATACCGTTTCAGTCCAGCAGCTTTAGCTTCGTCGCGAGATATAAGTTTCATCTGTAAATTGTACCAAACCCACAAAGGGGCTGCTTAAACAAACATCCGAAGGCAAAGACTTTCAACAAAACCTTTTGTTCATTAGGCACGTTCCTTTTGATAGATATATTTAGAAATAGTTAGGACACCATTGACGGACATTACAATAACCATTCTCGCATCTGGTAAAAGAACCAGGACGTTTCACTATTTCATCTCCACCGTTAGCATCCTTCCATTCAATAGCTTCCGGCTCACTGGCTAAAACCCGTAGCGCAGACTTCCTGCCTTTCTTCATCACAGCCCAAGTATCTTCTTTTTTCCATCTCTGTTCATCGGAACAACTCGGTTCAGCATTGAAATGAACCGCTAGACGTTCTTTGACGTATTCTTCCTGTCTCTCCGGCGTCCACATTTCAATCGGAATAGTAATGACTTGAGTTTGAGGATAATTTCCTTCCGGCTCGACTTTTGACTTCTGCCAGTCACGCATCATGGCAATAATCTGTAACTGTTTGACTTCCAGTTTTTTGAGTCGGCACAGATAAGCCAAGACGTTAAGCTGCCTTCCCCATTCAGCTTTTCCATAAACTACTGCCCACACAGACGTTAGTTTCCAGTCCGTCAAGACTCCGTTTTCCAGATGGTCGAACTGACCTGACAGACTGTGACCGTCCATGTTTTCATAAAGTCTTTGCTCGACCATGCCGGTCGTGTTGGCTCGTTCCAGGATGGTGTGGACGACCTGGCCGAACAAGGCCCATATCCGGTCAGACACGTCTTCTTCGATTTCCTCCTGATGGAGTTTTCGCAGGTGTCTGATTAACGAACTGTCAATCAGTTGGGTGACGGAAATATCCGCTGACTGAGAATAGCCATCATTGGAAACAGCTTTCATCAGAGCTTGAGGAAGATTGGCGCGATTAGTGAGTTTCATGGCTAGAACGGAATGTCATCCATAAAACCATCAGCAGAAGGCGCAACAGGCTTTTCAATCCTCACTCGAATACACGGAACAAGTTGACCGTTAAATTCGGTTTCGGTAGGGAAGATTTCAATTTCATTCCCTCCCCACTTGTCATAATCTGCCCCGTAATATTTGGCGACAATTCGAGCATTGGTCTTGTTTAGAACCAATCCCTTTTCTTTCCCCTTGAAGTTAAGAACGAGCTTTTTTCCTTCCTTGAAGGTTGCAATATCGACCCCGATAATCGTCAGTTTGTGCGTTCGATCTTTCAGGTCTTCCGCTTTTAGGTGTTTCCCGCTACTTCCATACACATCGTCATAGTTTGCCATAAGTGCCTCCTTGGGCTAGTTGGCTATTTACGATAATCAGATAAACCACAGTAGGTAGCGATAAAGTCGATGTCTTCTGCTACTGCTGTTCTGTGATCTGAAGGATAGGCGACAGCCAAAGAATGTAATTCAATAAGTATATCCCTCAATCTTCGATCTCTCTCCGCCATATCCTGTTGTTGCTCGTCTTGTTCCTGCTGACGACCATCATAGGGTTCAGTTTGGCCGTGGTTACTCATTGTTTCCTCATAATTTAAAATTACATTCAGCAATAAATTCCCGTTTGAGAGAGCCGATTTTATCATCCTGGATTACAAAAGGCGGATAGAGAGCTACGATCCAAATCTTTTCGCCTTTCCATTTTGGAGGATTTAAAGTGCCATGCAAGGCTTTAGCAGTACATATTTCAAGTGGGCCTTTGATTTCCTCGATAAGCCCGACTTTGGCTATGGTCCCACTTCCACCATTGGCGGGTTTTCCTTCATGAGTAGAACGCCAATAGGCAAGTACAGCACCTAGTTTCTTGAATGACAAAATTTTATTGCCATTAATTTTATTGCCATTAATGAAATTTTCAATGGTGGCAGACCAATAGAATTGAAAATTTTCCCCGGACCCGTACCCGTCCCCGGACCCGGACCCGGACCCGTACCCGGACCCGTCCCCGTACCCGTACCCGTACCCGTCCCCGGACCCGGACCCGTCCCCGTACCCGTCCCCGGACCCGGACCCGTACCCGTCCCCGGACCCGGACCCGGACCCGTCCCCGGACCCGTACCCGGACCCGTCCCCGTCCCCGTACCCGTACCCGTCCCCGGACCCGGACCCGTACCCGTCCCCGTACCCGTCCCCGGACCCGGACCCGTCCCCGTACCCGTCCCCGGACCCGGACCCGGACCCGTCCCCGGACCCGTACCCGGACCCGTCCCCGTCCCCGTACCCGTACCCGGACCCGGACCCGGACCCGTTAAATGTGGGTGAACCTCTAATAATTAATTCCACGGTTGTTGTTCCCACAATTTAACAGCTTCCGATGTGACTTCAGCCACACATGTTATTTTGCGGAGTTCAATATCCGCTGGAGGACCGACTCGGCAATTTTTCGATGGGCCTGATTTTGCCAAGCCCAGAAATCCTTTTACATCTGACGACCAACTTATGCAATTTCTGGCACGTTTTAGGTTGATCGTGTCGCCATCGGTTTTCGTGGCATAACCAAAAAATATGCCACGAAATTCCGTTGTTACTAATACAGCACGTTCTTTACTTTTGCTCATGTTTCCTCCTTACGGGTTTTGGTTAAATCAGGCACGGCCTGATAATCAATCTTCTTCCTTTAACTTCTCTGCTTCATATTCATCCAGATATTTCATCAGATAGAATCCGAAATCCGTACAATCTTGTTTATCCCAACATTCGCAGAGAATCTTCGCCATCGGTGAGTCGGGATGCAGATCGAAGAAGAAGTCATCCAGACGTTCAAAAAATTGACGGCGACGCAATTCCTCTCCGGTTCTGACCTTGACATGAGGGATGAGACCTTCAGGGATTAGTTTCATCGTCTCCACCTGCCCACCCGGTTCTCTCTGTTAATGGCGTCTGCCTGACCATGACGGGGATCGTCTGGTTTCTCGTCCGTTTCTCTAAAGCCTTTAGTCGGGAAGTCAATACCGTGTCTCTCAATCTCGTCCCGGCAGACGGAACACAGACCAATGCCATCATCCGTATAGAATTCGGCGTCTTCATCCGTATCCACAAGCTCGTTACAATTTGCACAGCGATCTATTGACATTAGATATACCTCCAAACATCCTCCACCTAAGTCTGCAATGAACTCTATTTAATTTCAGTTTGTTCCGCGTCAGCGTTAAGTGCTATTGTGAACGTACTGGAATATCCATCAGCCTTTGCCTTAACACCCGTGACTTTGGGCACTGGCGGCACCATCCTAGAATCAAGCCAAAATTGGATGGCTTCGATCATGGTGGCTTCATTCAAAATCAAATCATTACTACCTTTCATAAAATTCCTCCGCAACCGTATTGATGCAAGTCTTTCACAAAGCAACTATTGCGTCAAGCGATATTTTATGCTACAAAGAATTATGGACTATAAATTACAGACATCGGCTACACGGGCTTCGATCAGGCGGAAGAAGCGGATCATCGCCCTGATGAAACAGGGGCACAAACCGGCAGATGTTGCAGTAGCCGTAGCCCGCTCCAGACAATACGTAGAACAGGTCTACAAGGAGCATTTAAGGATTTTAGGTGCTAGTGCTGGTGTTTCGGCAGATAATCAAAATGTCGGTAAATCTTACACAAAAAAGGGCTTAAAATAAGCATGTTGAGGACTGACTTCACGGACGCGGAGGCATGGCAGAGACTGGCTGAGAAGCACTGTACCCTGCCTAACTGGTCAGAACCTTGCACCGTGGAAAGGATGGTTTGGTGGTGTAAAAGACTAGACGTGAATTACCCGAAAATCACGAACACGACACACCAGGAATTCATCGAACTTAATAAGGACTGGCCGTTACGAGCATGGGTTGGAATTTTGCTTGAAGAACGAAATGGACAAGCAGGCAAAGACAATGGAACTGACCGAAGTTCCTCTTGAAGCCCTGCGTCCGTTCCACTTGGAAGGTGCTATCCGTGTCATTTGTGTTTGCGAAGATTTCGAGGAAGACCATTATCAACAAATGGTAGTGAAGCTGTATCGAGAGAGTAGAAAAGATCAAGCATGATTACTGAACATAAATTACCTTCGTGTAGTTTTCACCGTTACCGTAAGACATTTCAATACAGATTAGCCCGTAGATGGATTTCTCAGGACGTATACGAAACTGTCCTTCAAGGAATGTTTGAATGGGAAGATGACAATGGATTACATGGATTTAGTTGGAAAACCATACCGACTGTTGATTTACCTTTTGAACCAAATGAAAAGCATGATTAGTCCCTACCCTTATTCACCGTTTGGCTTCGCCGCTAGGAGGATAGATGAGAACCTTTGATGAAAAAGAAATTCCAGCATTTAAGATGCGCCCATGTCGCAAGAAACCTATTGTCATACACGCTTGGTCTATACCAGAGGAATTTAGAGTTAAGTCAATGGAAGGTGACTACAAGCAGGGAAAGCCCGGAGATTATCTGATGCAGGGTATTGAAGGTGAGCTTTACATTTGTGATAAGGCCATTTTCGAGAAATCTTACGACTGGGTATGACACTATTCTGGACTGAAATGGACTGGAATAAACGCATCGCTGATCTTCGCCAGACAGCCAAAGAAAACCCCAAGCCCAAGGACAAGTCAGACTGGGTTGTTGAGGTTATGAAGCAATCTACCAAGGAAGGCAGAAGGGCAATACTCGATCAAGTCCCTCAAGAGATGAAAGGCCATGTGGCGGCGAGAGTGAAGTTTCTGTTTGAGAAGAAAAGGAAACCATGACTCCCAATCAATTTATGAAAAGATGGCTTCTCGTGGATGTGGTGTTTATCCTGTTTCTCTTGTGGGCTTATAGTGCTTCAGAGGCGTGTGGAGAGGGATATGGTGAACCAGAAACAGTGGTGATTGAAGTGAGTAGTGTCATCTAGCCGTGCCAAGATTTAACTTTTAACTTCGTTACCGTGCTATGAAAATCATATTTCTTGATATTGACGGTGTGTTAGTCAACAGAGAATCGCTGATTAAGCAAAGCGGAAGACATGCTAAAGGTCATCCTGACTGCGTGATGGCATTTAACAAAATTATCGAAGCCACGAAAGCAAATGTTGTAATCAGTTCGGTTTGGCGTTCTTTCGGAGTGCAAAAGATGCGAATTCTTTTGCGAGAATGGGGAGTTAAATCCTCTGTAATTGATTGTACGCCACAACTGGAATCTATGGTAAATGGATTATATATCTCTCCGTCTAGAGGGGCCGAAATTCAAGCGTGGTTGGATAAAAACCCATGCGATGATTTCATTATTATTGACGATGATAGAGATATGATTCATTTAATGCCTCGTCTCATACAAACAAAATTTGAAATAGGTTTAACCATGCAAGATGCTGATAAAGCCATAGAGTTATTTCAATGAGCGAATGGATTGAAGCCGACTCCGAGGATGTTGAAATCAACCCTGCCGTGGAGGAAGTCAATATCTGGGTCAAGCAGGATGATAACGGTAATATCTATGTCACCCTGACCTTCGACCAGATCAGGAAGATACACGAGGAGATAACCAAAGACTTCATCACCAAGGCCGCGAAGAGATGAAGAAATCCCGTAAACTCTTAATCGCTAAAGTCGTGAGAGCTTTCAAAGCCGGTCTATCCGTGACAAGCGTGGCGTGGGTATTTAAGATCACCGAGGAACAGGTGCATAAGATATTGCGAGAGATGCTGTGATAATTACTGAAGCCAAACTACAAGCGGCTGTTGATTTGATGGTAGCCACAGATGAAGACATTGCTATAGCCAAAGTCGAGGTAGCCCGTAAGGAATATCTTTGCAAGGTGGCTAGGGCTAGAATCTTCCTAAACGCGGAAGGGTCGGTAGAGCAAAAGAAAGCCTTAGCCGAATCCAGTCAAGAAGTAGACAAAGCTCAAGAAGCCTACTTCATTGCAATGGGCCAATTCGAGAAGGTTAAAGCTAATCGAGAAACCAATACGCTTATTATTGAGGTTTGGCGGAGTGAAAATAAAGCAAGAAAGGAAGGAAACCTTTGAGCAAAGAACGTTCCAAACTCGAAAAACGTCTTGACGCTATCTTTTCAAAGTTCATACGTCTCCGCGATAAACTGACTTGTCAGCGATGTGGAAAGCAGTTTGGAAAGTTTACCACAGGGATACAGAATTCACATTTCTGGGGCCGTAGACATCGTTCAACCCGATGGAGTGAAAATAACTGCGTAGCCTTATGTGGAGGCTGTCATATTCATCTAACTGGAAACCCTGAACTACATCGTCAATGGTATCGTGGAAGAATCGGTAACTCCGCCTATGACAAGCTGGAATATCAGCATAGCAAAGCAGGTCATTTTACGGAAAATGATCTTAAACTCTTGCTGGACTTCTATACATCAAAAGTCAATGTCATCATGAAATCTTTGAAATGGAGTCAACCATGACTGACACTAAACGATGCGCCTATTGTCCACGAATCATCGTCCGTGAAGACAACGCGACTGACTTCAACTGGCGTGTAAAGAAATACTGTTCCAGTCTGTGTAAATGTTCAGCAGCGAATGACGCACGAAGACCTAAACGGGATAAGCTGAAGATCAACGATCATGTGAGACGAGAGGCACAGTTGGACGGATTGAGTACCAGAAAGTTGCAGAGTCTATTAACGAGATCATGGAATGGCTGATGCCTGGTGGAAATACCTCGACCCTGCCGCTCAAGCCTTCCACCAGTCAAAATATAAATGGGGCTGTCATGCGTGCACCAAGTCACAATACGACAAGTCTTCAATGAGATGGAAGTGCATTATTGAAGTACCGGAGTTCCCTAATCTGGGTAAGAATGAATGTGAGTTCTGGAGGAAGAAATGAAGAAAATTCATCTTGAGAGCCAACGTGTAGGACGAAAGGTTGAATTAGAAATGAGGCGTGGTAAATCCATTCATGAAGCCTTGGCTATTGCCGCAATGGAAGCTAAATCTAGACAAGATAGGCTAGACAAGATAGGAAAAAGTACGCCATTACCAAAGTATGGATTGATGAGTTACCGAAATGATCCGCTCTAAATCCCATGCTGAAGACCGAACAGTTTCATTTGACCGAGGCTGAAGTTTAATGAAATCTCACAAGCTAGATTGTGACGCCTTGAGCGATAGATTATTTTGCGGCATGGCTTGGAAATGGGGATTCTGGTTCCGTATTTATGGCCGTGGTCTGCATGTAAAAATATCAAATGGCCATCAACCGTTATTTTCTGAACGGTACGGTTATCGAAAATGCTTCTATCTTTTTGGATTAAGATTTGAACCATTGAAAAGAGATGGAAACCTATAAAACCGTGCTGCCTGGTTCCATCCTGCTACTTCGGTAACGCTGTGCCAGTTATGCCGTGCAAGACCTTAGGGAGAGGCCGAAGTAAGTAGTTTCATCTGGCACGTTCCTTACTTATCGCATTACCTAAGCAAAAGGAAAGGGGCCGAAGCCCCTCAAATGTGTTACTATTTATATCTGAGTTCCAAAGTACGATGACATGCGGCCTGCATCCACTGTTCATCTTCTTTGGTGTCGGTACGAAGATCACCCAAGTGATACTCTCGCTCTGAGTTATCTTCCATCCTAAGTGCTTTGACATATCCTTCTGCGTCCACATCGCCAAGCACCTTCACTTCGCAACCGAAGCGACTTTGCATATTGCCTCCTAATTGTAAAAGAACAAGTCATCTCTTTATTTCTGATGACACGATCATTTTACCATGCTCAATATTTAAGCAGTTCAGTTTTGAACCATCCATCAAGCACTTATCGAAATGACACTCTTTTTTTTCAGAGTGAAAATATTTCTTGACTTGGGTTTCCGTTATTTTCTCTCGGTGTTGTTTTCGCGCTACTCAACAACTTACGAAATCCACCATCTTGGATTCAGTGGCTAGATGACCTGACGAACGGTTTGTCAAGGTTATGCACTTTGTTCGGTGGCTGAAGTTTTTCTTCCTGCAAGCGCCTTTCGCTTAATGTCGGCAGGTAAACAGTTCACGCAGTTCTGAAGTCCTCTGAGCTTTTATTACTCTTACCCATATTACACGCTTCACAAAGTACCTGAAGGTTTGAGAACGATAGTTCCAAGTCCGGGTGCTTTGATCTTGGTTTGATATGGTCTACATGTAAGACAATTCTGTCTTTTGGCGTAGCACCACAGCACATACAACGGCGTCCATAAGTGGTTAAAGCTCGATAACGTAGTTCTTGCCACTCACGGGAACTGAAAAAGTCGTCGTCACGTTTACGCTTTTTCTGGCGGTATTCTTTTACTGAAATTACTTTTGCTTTGGGTATTTTTGTTTTTCCGATATAGCCATTTTGTTGTAGTAAATGCTGATATATTTGTACTATAAGTTTCCCTTGGGCCTTTTTCCTTTTTGGAATTTCCCCCGTAAATGGGATGTTTTCAACATTACGCAAATATAAAAACATGGTTCCGTTGTCTGGAACATTGTGTATATCGCACCCCAATTTCCTTAAAAAGTGGTATATATATACTTTGGCCTTACCAACTTGGCTCATTTTTTCCTTGTAGACCAGCAGCTTTCGCAATGGTGGCTCCGCTTCAGGGTATGACTTGCCACATTGTTCAGCTCGCGTAACGTTCAGCGTACAATACTAAATACCTACGGGAAGGTGTCAAAGGATAACTCTAAACATCCTGTGGATAAGTCTGTGGATAACTATTAGTATACTGTTGATAAGTAACAGTATGTGCCTGTGGATAACTTTATTTAGATGTATGGCAGATTGATAATTCAGGTCAAGCGGTTGTAGAATGAACATATGCTGATTTGCCTTGATTATGATGAAACATATACGGTTGACCCAGAGTTTTGGGATTTAGTCATTGAACTAGCGCTAGCTCGTGGACATCGTGTTATTTGTGCCACCATGAGGCATGAGCATGAAGCTGAAGAAATGCCTAAAACCATTGGAAAACGAGTAGAAGCTATCATTTATACAGGTCGGAAAGCTAAATTCGATTTTGTACAGAAAGCTGGCTATTATCCTTCCATATGGATTGATGATATGCCACATTTTCTATTCCAAGGCGGATAATTGCTGTAGACTGCCTTTAACAAGATTTCCTTAAACCATAGTGAGGGAATGGCATGGAAGAACCAAGAAACCCGAAAGAACTGCTTTCCTTGCTTAACCAGAAAATCCAGCACTTCGCCCTAGCCCCTGGCGGGGTTCCCTATTTCACCCCTGAAGACATAGCCGGACTTATCAGTAAAGTAGCAAATCCTAATATACGACTCTACGCACGAGTCAAATATGCTCAACAGACAGGCTTCTCGGAAGAATTAGCCCACTGTATGCGTATCGAAGCCTCAACCCTGTCAGGTATAGGTGGTTGGCGAGTTCCGCGCCCTGAATGGCTCCTAGACCTTTCCAGACTCGCTTTATTTGAAGACATAGACCCACAGACATGCCCGATCTGCAAGGGAGTGGCACAGAGACTCGTAAATTCCAAGATCGTCGTTTGTCAGGCTTGTGGAGGCTCGCAAAGGGCTAGTTTACAGGACTCTGACAGGGCTAGACTCATGGATATAGACAAGTCTGGCTGGTCACGAGTTTGGCGCAATCGGTACAACGATTTGAAAGGCCATACCATCTACATCTGGGACGGAAGACTTACCCGACTTTTCCAAGATTTCTTACCGCAACACCGAGCGGTAAACGCAACTTGACAACTGCTTAAAACAAGCCATAATCAATTCCCAAGGCGTATTCCTATTCCCGATAGATTTACGGCGCTGCTGGACGCCTCCGTAGGGAGGAACATCCGGGTCATACTGCTTTTATCGTGTAAGGCCAGCGCCTTCTCCGGTTCCGGGTTAACCATAAACCCGATCATTTACGGCGCTGCCCATTCGAGGAACCCTCTGAGTATGCAGCCGGGTGAGGACGCATCCCGGCCAGCGCCACCATTTACCCCTGCCCCATCAGCAACAACCTCAATCCTCCAAGGGCTGATTCGTGGGCAGGGTCTGGTTAATCCGCCAACGATGCGCCTATTAGGATTAATACGCCTAGGATGGCAAGTATCCACCATACCGCTGCGCCACCAAGCAAGAAGAATACCAGGAGTAGGAAAAGCAGAAAGCCGGTCATTTGAAATACAGCCGGTAAGAAGCGCGTAACACGTTCATTCTGTCAAAGATTCCATCACGAGGTTCAACGTGGAACGTCTCGTACCGCAGATCAAACGACTTGTAACCAATGACAACCCCAGTCAAAGCACCGACTCCGGAAGTCTTGACAGGATCGTGGTAGCTGATTCCGTTCTTGTCGTGAATCGTCTCTCTCCATGAGGATTGCCATTTAAACATTCCGGCCTCAAGACCGACCGAGAAGTTACCAATGGGATAACGGACTATCCCGGCTAACGTCCAGCCCTTCACAGGAGCCGAGCCTTCCCCATAGCAAGGGCATGAGCTGTTGATTGTTCCATCGTCGTGATATAGCCACTCACCTTTTTGAGAGACTCTACCCAGATCGTGATAGGTGGCTTCACCTGATAACCAGGGTTTGAACTGATAACCCATTCCAAGGTGAAATGTTGTGGTCTTCAAAGACTCTGAATGTGGGAAGCCTTTCTGTTGCCAAGCCACATCACCGGCAGCAGTCCCATAGGCAAGCTGCGCCTTTCCCTGACCGACACCGGCCAGAATATAAGTCTCTGCTTTAGCCGCTGACGCGAGACAGGAGGCGAGGACAACCGCCCCAATGATAATCCATGATTTCTGTGTTTCTGTGATGTTCATAATTACCTCCGGTTTAAGTCTTTTGGAGTAGTTGAAGGATTCCCTGCGAGATAAGCAGAAAGCCAATCCTTTGCCTCTTGTAATGTTTTGAATGTTATTTTTACTTTGCGCCATTTCCAAGGCGTTATTGAATAATCGGCAATCATCATTACCAGTGGTGCATGATTCTCGGTTTTCACTAATGAAGGAACATATCCATCTTCGCAATAGATAGACGCACATGGTGTTTGATCTTCGTATTGAGCCATTGGCCATCTACGCGGATAAAAACTACGCCAGCGGCCAGTTGAAATAGCGGAAACCTTCCATTTAATTTTCATTGGAAATTATTTAAAGCCTGTTGAGATAAGTTAACATCTGTTGGTGAATTTTCCTTGATTCGTACAGATAAATAAGCCTGAATATCCTGTCAGGCTGACCGTGAATCCATCTTAAAGACACGATCTTTGAGCCTTCACGGGTAAACAGACAATGGGAAGCCTTGCGAATATCGTCCCAAGCTAATATGCGAAGGGCTATCATGCGAAGCTCAACATAAAGCAAGCTACACTGTAGACCACAGCCAGCATAAAGACTCCACCACCGACAATGACCGCCCAATGCAGAACATAAGCGGCCAATTGTTCTCTGTCAGTTCCATGCATTAAAAGCACTCCTTAAAAAGTTAAAGAAAGATCGAGAAAAAAATGGATGAAATACAAAAATCATCCAAACAGAAAAATTGTTGCTAAAAAATCCCTTAAAAAATGGCGTGTGAAGAATCCTCAAATACAATCTTTGAGTAGAGCGCGGAAACGCAGAGCAATTCCTCGGTGGGCTAATCTCAGGCGCATTGAATCTGTATATAAAGCCGCTGCTGAAAAGCTTGGATTTCATGTAGATCATATAATTCCGCTTGCTCATAAGCTCGTTTGTGGTCTGCATGTTGAGAATAATTTAAGAATCATCTCGGCTAAAGAAAATCTCGAAAAAAATAATAAATTATTGCCTGAATATTCAGGCTAGTCCTTGGTTGTGCATCCTTGGGCCTCCGTGTGGGAAATTGCGTACCGAGTGCGGTACATTCCAGTTTCGTCCCTTCCGCCCAGAAATAAGTTTTGCAGTTAGGGCAGGAAGTAACGCCGGGATCGGCAGCGAAGGCCGCACCCCAATTAATCGAACCGTCATCATTGGCTATGTTATTCATAGCTTCGGCCCCTTGTTTCCAGTCGAATGGGTGGCCTTCGAGAATTTTTGCGGACTTCATGTTGTCGGCTCCTTGGCTATCAAGTGTTCGCAGTCACGATTCGCGGTAATGGCCGCGCAGACTTCATGAAATTCAGCCCCCATGGTGGGACATTGAGCGAAGTCGAATACCTGACAAGCTTTGCAGTTGGCTTGGTGGTTGAACCAAGTTTCGCGGCATATTTCGATATGGTGTGCGTGAGTAGTCATATAACCTCCGCTCGCGTCTTTTACAGAAGGTGTATGTTTCATATTCGTTCCAATGCCCACAAGGGGCGGTTAACCGTTATCAGGATTGCTAAAGAATTCTGTTAACTCAGACTGACTCAGTTGCGTTATGTGTGCATAACCTGTTTCAGTAGTTATCCATTCCCGTAACTTAGTTTTTCCATGGCATCGCATACATGATGCAGGATCAATACCGTCACAGGTAGGACACCCTTTGTTTGTCGATGAACTATAGCGTTTCATAAAATTCTAGCTTGTCCATCGAGCGGGTTTCTGCTGCACTGAGCGCATATATTCAAGTTGCATCCATTGATCCAGCCACAACCGCACGTCCAAAACATAAAACTATTATCTTTTTTTAATGTGGTTTCAAACCATGCTATAAGGTGTTCATGCTGTGCATCGTTTGTTGATTTCCATCCACAAGCATAAAGAGCGTCAATTAATTCTTGAATGTTCATACACACTGACCCCGCGCATAACCTAACCAGAAGTCTATATTGCCGTGCCGCGTCTTGACGGCTCCGCGGATAGACTCAATGCCGCAGGTCCGACCTGTGAACCATCCAGACGAAGCATCGGAAGTAAGGGGTCCAGCATTAGGCTTTCCGTAAAGTAAAGCCGTAGAATCACAGCCTAGTTCAGACGCAACTTGATGAATAGTTCCACCTTGCCAGCCTACAGCGCGAAGGTAAGCACTCATTCTGTTTTCAGGTGTATCCATTGTCTCGCTCCAAGTCATTAACAGACTGTGCCAATGCAGGATCGGGCGCACTGGCTTACCCGACTATGCAACCTCGTAGAAGCTGCATAGTGCCTAGTGCCTGACTTGGAAGCCGCTAGGCGCGACTCTGGAGCTGGTGTCAGGCAACCATGAAATTAAACCTTCTCGCACTTCTCCATGATCTGCTGGTGCGATAGGAAAATAGAATCAGATAACTCAAAATACCGTTCACCGATACGGGCAAAGATAGCGGTTATGTTGCCGTAAGTCCGTTCGCTGATCTTGAACGACTCCGAGCCGTTCTCGTGTACCCAGTTGATCGGCGGCAAGACTTCCAGCATCTCGATAAAACGATCCTCGGTAATCTCGACAGCCGCAGACTTAAAGCAGTTCTCTGAATACTCGGAGACCGCACCCAGTTCGCCAATCTCCGCGCCCGGATACCTAAGGCGCATTTGTTCGAGAGATTCACCGGAATACTGACCTTTGCCGTCAATGCACAGATCAATAATTCCAGGCTTTCCGGGCTGATAGAAAACAGGTTGATTGTCGTTCATTGTCTTAGCTCCAAGTTAAATGGCAAGTCTTAAACAAGAAGTCGTTAGGCATCTAACTTCTGATCCTCAAAATAATCTTCTATTGCTTGTTGAATTAAGCCAGCTAAGTTCGCTGTGTGCTGAACCTTGTCAGTGTTTGACAAGTTTTCGCAATCGTCAATAAAATCAGCGGCAAGTATCGCGCACTTGGTATCGAATGTTTTTGTGCCGTAGTTCATCCTCGGTTTCCTTTGGCCTGACCGCTTGCCTTACCCATTAACTTTATCCAGCGTATAATCTGATTGCTGTCATATTCCTTTGGCTTTATGCCCAAACAAAGCCGGAAAGCGTCAAATCCTATCGTGACAGCTTGTTCAATAGCTGTATAAGATTGTTTCGCTACAATCTTTTCTTTTTGTTTCTTCAGTTTGTCGAAAGATTCAGTCATGAGTCATTTACCGTGCCGGGTTTGTAAGCTGCCGCCCTATTTCTTTCAGGTCGGCCATTAGTTCAGGATTTCGTGCAATACATTCGGCCGCGAAGCGGTATCGAGTCCAGCGCATAGGGGCGTCATCATCAATAATCTGGCACAGCGCCCAAGCAATGCGGTCCACCGTGCTTGCGGTTTCTTTGTGAAATGGTTCGAATTTAATGCTTGTGTCATTCATGATTACGCGCCTCAATAAACAGAGCGTAGCTTGCGCCATTGAACGCCGTAGGCGTTATTGACGAAAATCTGTTCCCACTGTATGTGCCCTACACGCTTAGCAAGCCACACTTTCATGGCCTCAGCCGTTTTGAATGTCTTTGTTTGCCACATGGTTCAATGCTCCAATGTTATGGCCTGTATCGTCGGCCTGACCGCTAGCCTTTTAGGGTAGCAACTGTATTTCCGTTTATATCTTGGAATGTCAGGGAATCTCCACTTAATTGATTGTGGCGCATCCGTGGCCTCCAGTTTTTCACAGTTTGGGTTAGCGGTAATCGCCGCGCAGACCTCATGAAACTCCGCCCCCATAGTAGGACACTGGGCGAAGTCAAAGACCTGACAAGCTTTGCAGTTGGCTTGGTGGTTGAACCACGCATAAGCCCGCGCCATAAGATAGGCATTGACGTATGACTTAACGGTAGGCGTCAAAACTTCTGATATTTTCGGTTTAGTGTTCATTGTCTAGCTCCATTATCGGCCTCAAGGCTGGCCGGATAGCCTGTTATCGGATATGCCGGATAACTACAGCGCCATGCGCTACAACGGACTTGCCGCCTTTTGATAAAGCGGCCTTTTCCCCGTACATTCTGGCGAGTGATTCAAAATCAACCTCCACGCGCACCTGTTCCTTTGTGCCGGGAAGTAATTGAGTAGTAAAGCCGCCATCCAGCGGCACGCGCTGCCGCCTTGTCACGTTAACTGTATATGTCTGTGCCATGTTCGCTATGCTCCATTGGTTAGTCAGTACCAGATAACCCCCATCCAAGGTTACTTACCGCTATCCGAGCGGCGCGGTTTGTTCCAGTGAACCGACTTACAAGCTGGGCACTGAAGGACAGGATGCTTGCGAGGAAGCCACACATGGCCGCAACGCACGCACTCGAACAACTTAGGTACTCGCTTATCTGTATTCATGGAGTAAGTATCCGCGCATAAGTATAAATACACAAGTACCGTTAGTCAGTTGACGTTACCAATCGTTATCACCAGATGAAACACATAAGATGAAATACTCCATAAGCAT
>JANLHY010000226.1 GCA_024653795.1 Candidatus Brocadiaceae bacterium
ACAGGTGTTGCGCCACGATAAATAGTGAAAACTTGTGAGTTTACGTACTACCACATTACTTTGAACCGTAGAAACCTTTTCGGCTAGGCTCTAGCTACAGGTTGAAGTTTGTGTTCACTGTTTCTCACCCTTTCGTCTGTGAGTGTCACAATATTACAACCATACCAATACTACCAACTCCCCCTCGTCAAACCGTGCATGCGGTTTTCCCGCACACGGCTTACCGACAGTCTTCGTCTCAAGCATTCACAGTGCATCAACCAAGCGCGTATTTCGTGGGGTCGATTAGTCTATATTTACTGACTAAGACCGCAAATGCTCCTTGATTATAGAGCTTGCACTTGCGTTGACTTTTCCTCTTATAGTATCTCGTCAATTTCACGCTGAGATAGTATCTAAGGTTTCTCTTCGCCTTACCAGGATAAGTTACTCCTTTTGTTGAGAAATAATTTATCCATCCTCTTGTTATTGTATTCAAATCATTAGCTACATCTTGCGGAGGTTTATGTCCATTGTACCTCAGATACTCTCTTATCTTTTCCCTCACTCTCTTTTGAGATTTACTGCTTGGCTCTACGTTCCAGTATTTCCTGTTCTTTCTACCAAGCAAATCATCGTCTAACCTGAAAGTGTGACCAAGAAAGTCAAAACTCTCCTCTAAGGCGTTTACAATTTTACTCTTATCCTCGTTAAGCTTCAACTTCATCCTCTTTAGCAATTTATCAAGGTAGTCAAGCACACTCTGCGGTATTCGCTTTGCCATCAACACCCGTCGAGTAGCCCAAGGGAACTGCCCCCTCAGGCTCTCACAGAACCGGACGTGAACATCTCTGCTCATCCGGCTCCTATCGTCCAGCCGCTGCATACAACAACCTCCAATGAGCAAACAAGTAGGGCTGTTTTCGTGCAATACGATTCAACCACTGCGCCGCTCGTCTTCGATGATTGCGTAAACGTTTGTATTTTCGCGTCGCCCACATAATTAAGCGACGTTCCAGGCATTGCAAGGTCGGATATAACGCTGACTTATAATAACGACCATAATAGTTGATCCAGCCCTGTATGATCGGATTGAACATTAACGCCAGATCTTCTAGTTGTTTGTCGCTACGCAACGGCCAGTTCCAATCACGTGATTTCCGCCGGATTGCATTTGCAGCCTTATTGCTGATTGCCGGTGTGAAATTTATGAAGTATTTGCCCCACCGATTCTTTGAACGGCGGGGACGAAAGGTATACCCCAGAAACGTAAAACTTGTTTCAGGATAATCACCCCGTCGATCATCATCTTTACAGTAGACGATTTTCGTCTTCTCAGGATGAAGCTCTAGACCAACTTCTTTCATTCGTACTTCCAGCTCATGCTTTAATTGCTCTGCCTGGGCCTTGTTCTTACAGTGGCAAACGGCATCATCCGCATAGCGTTCAAATGAAACATCAGGAAATTCCCGCGTTATCCACTCATCGAATGCGTAATGAAGAAAAAGATTAGCTAACAAAGGACTAATAACACCCCCTTGCGGCGTTCCTTTTTGTGGAAATTTCTGCATGCCATCCTGCATTTCAATTGGTGCTTTTAACCACCGCTCAATATACAAAAGTGCCCACTTTTCTTCCACATGCTTCCGCACTGCCCGCATCATCAGCTCATGATCGATATTATCGAAGAAGCCTTTGATATCAAGATCAAGTACCCAGTCACTTTTCCAACAGCGTTTACGTGTGCTGCCCAAAGCATCGTGAGCAGATTTCCCCGGACGGTAACCATACGAATCTGGATGGAAATGCTTTTCCAATTCAGGTTCTATCAATTGCTTGACAACCATCTGCGCTATCCGATCAGTCACTGTGGGAATACCCAATGGCCTCCTTCTACCATCGTCTTTAGGTATTTCTACCCGCATAACGGCAGTTGGAAAATAGCTGCCTGACGTCATCCGATTCCAGAGTTTGTACAGATTGTTTTCCAATCCCATTTCAAACGCTTCTATCGTTTGTCTGTCAACACCAGCAGCTCCCTTGTTGGCCATGACCTGTTTATATGCATCCCAAACTTGTCGTTTGGATATACAAAACGACTTTGCTTGTTTCAATCCAATCCTCCTGTTTCCAGTTGTTTTCTTTAGTTCAAGCTGATCAATGCTTCCCCTTCGCTCCACTTTCATTACAAAAGCTTCAACACTACTACGGGTTGCTCCGCCCCTGTTCTCTGCATCGGTACTCTCACACTTATGGGGCTTCCACTTGTGTTTCTCCCTTTTCATCAGAGCGACAGGTTCCCACGTTCCACATAAAAGCCTATATCAAATTCACGCCATCTTCATGCCGGAGGCCATCTAGCCAGTAATCAGGTTTCCGCTAGACTTATCCCAAGGTAACGACTACCCCTTGGTTTTGACGCTCGTCCCTACGCTTTCGACACTTCAATAATGGTTCATTTGCATTCGTCTCTTTGATACTCACCTGACAAGGTCTTGCCTTGCCTTTTCTGTAACGCTCACCACCTTGGCTCTTTACCAACGCAGCTTACAGTGGTTTGAAGCCTCCACCTGTATGACGGCTTCGAGGGGCCAATATCCCTCATCTTTTATGCAGCATAGCGGCAAGAAGGACACTGTCCTTCTATACGCCTCGTGGCGCACAGTCATCAGCATACCGCACAAAGTTGACTCTTCGCCGTCTGGGCACTGCGTCGTTGATGACTTGTTCCAGGCCGTCCAGAGTCATATTAGCTATGGTAGGGTTGATAATTCCGCCTTGAGGAGTTCCTTTCAGAGTAGGATATTTGATATTGCTTTCAATATATCCTGCCTCTAACCACTTGCGAAGAATGATTTTATCCATCGGAATATTATCCAGCATCCATTCTTTGGAGATATTGTCGAAACATCCGTCAATGTCTGCTTCAAGAATGTAAGTTGCTGAATTTGGTTTGGAAAGAAAATTGAAGGCGGCTTGTAC
>JANLHY010000228.1 GCA_024653795.1 Candidatus Brocadiaceae bacterium
GCAAAAGATATTTGACGTCTGCAGCCAATCGCATTATCAAATAGAGGATGCAGCCTTTTCCCTGGGGAAATATAGAGACGGATTCAATTATGACCCTCAAAGGTTGGAATACATCGAAGAACGTTTAAACACGATTCGAAAGTTAAAGGCAAAATATGGAAACACGGTAGAGGAAATTTTAGCGTATCGTGACGAAGCAGCATTAAAACTGAAGCAGCTTATGGGTGAAGGAACAACGGCTGAGCAGGTAGATGAAGAATTACAGACATTGACAGAGGCATTGAAACAGAAAGGCGATGAATTAACCCAGAAACGTCTTTCAACGGCTGAAAAGCTGTCTCCTTTGATCAATGAAGAACTTCATGACCTGGGCATTCCTCACGGGCAGTTTTGTGCTCAAATCACATCGCCCCTTTTGAATAAGAATGGAAATCCTGATGTGTCAAGCGCCACAAGTTACGGGTTTGATCAGATCGATTTTCTGATCTCTCCTAACCCGGGTGAGGATTTAAAACCTTTGAAGAAAATTGCCTCTGGCGGTGAAATATCACGAGTCATGCTTGCCCTAAAACACCAACTGGCAAAAGTAGACAAAACGCCCGTGCTGGTTTTTGACGAGATTGATGCCAATATTGGCGGCAGGATGGGAGAGGTGATTGGTGAAAAGTTGAGCAGTATTGCAAGGTCTCATCAGGTAATCTGCATTACCCATCTTCCTCAAATTGCCAGTTATGCCGATGAACAGTGGAAGGTAAGTAAGGAGGTAAAAAACGGTAAGACGTATTCTACCATTGAAAGCTTATCAGGTGAGGCGCGTCTTGAGGAAATTGCCGATATGATCAGGGGCAATGGAAAAACGGATATTACCCGCAAACAGGCGCAGGAGATGTTGCGGGATGCAAAAAGAAAGGTGAAAAGTAAGAATTAGCAAAAGATTATTTATGTTAGAACGTTTGCAAAAAATACTGGCAGAGGCAGGGGTCGGTTCGCGCCGGGAGTGTGAAAGAATCATTGCCGCCGGAAGGGTGACCGTTGATGGGAAGCGAGTCACAACCCTCGGTACAACTGTCGATCCCGATAAATCCAGGATTTGTTGCGATGACCTGCCGATAAAGAAGCAGCGTACGATTTATTATTTACTCAATAAGCCGAAGGGCTTTGTGTGCACAAATCGTGACGAGTTGGGTCGGCTGCAAGCAATTGATATCATAGAAAATGTAACTCAAAGGATATACACCATCGGGCGGCTGGATAAGGAAAGTGAAGGGTTGATTGTTTTAACCAACGATGGTGACCTGGCAAACAAATTGTCTCATCCGAGCTACGAGGTTAGTAAAACGTATTTTGTTGAAGTAGATGGATACTTAACGGTTGAAGCAATTAAGGCGTTGGAATCGGGTGTTTGGCTTTCTTTCGGCAAGACACGGCCAGTGAAGGTTCAGCATGTGCGGAAAGGCAGGCAACGGAGCAGGTTTGAGATGGTGTTTAAGGAAGGTAAAAACAGGGAAATCCGCCGTATGCTCAATGAGTGCAACTATAAGGTGCGCATACTGCGGCGGATAAAAATTGGTAATTTATATGATCCGACATTGAAAATCGGCAGGTACCGGAAATTGACGGATGCCGAAGTGAAACGGCTTTATGCGCTAGCCGAGAGAATTAACACAAAGGATACAAGGAATCTAAAACAATGAGTTCCTTTGCATAAGAAAAAATTGTTAAGGATAAAATATTTTGTAAATCACGATTTGAAAGAGATGTTGACCATGAAAGTTGTTACTATACTGACTATTTCATTTTTATCTTTCACTATATGCCTTGCCACAAATGCCGACCAAAACCAGCAATATAAATTGCAAAACGCTTTCAGAAAGCTTTCCTTTGATAATCCAGTAGATTTGCAACACGCTGATGACGGAACAAATAGAATATTTGTTGTGTCACAGAAGGGATTAGTTTATGTTTTTAAAAATACTCGTTCTGTGAAGTCAGCAAAGATTTTTTTAGATATACGAGATAAGGTAACTTCTGGTGGTGAATTAGGTTTGCTGGGACTTGCGTTCCATCCTGACTATAAAAACAACGGGTATTTTTATGTCAATTACACCGCATCAGCTCCTCTTCGCTCCGTTATTGCAAGATACACGGTAAATTCCAAGAATCGTAATTCTGCTAATAAAAAGAGCGAACGTATTTTGCTTCAGGTAAATCAGCCATATAGTAATCATAACGGTGGACAGCTTGCTTTTGGACCGGACGGATATTTATATATTGCCCTTGGAGACGGCGGCTCTAGCGGTGACCCTGAGAATAATGGGCAAAATAAATCATCTTTGCTCGGGAAAATATTGCGAATAGATGTAAATTGCACATCAGGAAATAAAAATTATTGCATCCCCCCAGACAATCCTTTTGCGGGAAGCACACAAGGCTATAAGGAGGAAATTTATGCCTATGGTTTACGCAATCCCTGGAGATTTAGTTTCGACCCTGTTACAGGCTGGACGTGGGCAGGAGATGTAGGCCAGGATTCATGGGAAGAAATTGATATTATTGAAAAAGGAAAAAACTACGGCTGGCGGATTATGGAGGGGAAGCACTGCTATAATCCCCCTTCTGACTGCGATACATCGGGACTTACCTTACCCATATGGGAATATGGTCATGACGATCAGGGGGGTTGCTCTATAACAGGCGGTTATGTTTATCGCGGGACTAAATTTTCAGAACTGTATGGAAAGTATATATATGCCGATTATTGCGGCGGCAGGATCTGGGCATTAAGTTATGATGGGGTAAATCCAGCTACGAATAGGCTTTTACTCACAGAAGATATCGGAATTTCATCCTTTGGAATTGATAAGAACAATGAAATTTATATTTGCGACTTAAATGGTAAGATTTATAAATTGAGGAAGATATGACACAGCTACAACAAGCCAGGCAAAATATCATTACACAAGAAATGAAACAGGTTGCAAAGGATGAAGACCTCGATCCTGAATTAATCAGGATGCGTATTGCCGAGGGCAAGATCGTCATTCCCGCAAACCGCAAACGCAAGGCCACAAAGGTTTGCGGTATTGGCACAGGGCTCAAAACTAAGGTCAACGCCAACATAGGGACTTCGGCCGATTATCCCGACGTTGAAAACGAGATGGAAAAGTTGCGGGCAGCAGAAGAAGCAGGCGCAGATGCAGTCATGGATCTTAGTACCGGCGGCGATTTACGGGCAATCCGGAAAAGGGTTATCGGGGCATCTTCTATTGCCGTGGGGAGTGTGCCGATTTATGAGGCAGCCGTCAAGACCGTTCAGCGTAAGCATGCAATTGTTGATATGACTGCAATGGACATGCTTGAAGCAATAAGGCTGCACTGTGAGGACGGAGTCGATTTTATTACCGTGCATTGTGGCGCCACAAAGGGCGTACTCAAGCATTTAAAGGAAAGCAAGCGCATTTGCGGCGTAGTAAGCCGCGGTGGAACGTTTCTGGTAGAATGGATGATTCACTCTGGCAAAGAGAATCCACTGTATGAAAAATATGATGAGATACTGGCTATTGCAAAAGAATATGACGTGACCCTTAGTCTGGGAGATGCCATGAGGCCTGGCGCCCTGGCAGATGCATTTGATCGTGCGCAGGTTTATGAGTTAAATGTGCTTGCAGAACTTGCCCAAAGAGCGCTGGACGCCGGTGTGCAGGTTATTGTGGAAGGGCCTGGCCATGTGCCCTTGAATCAAGTGGCTGCGCAGGTGCAACTACAAAAGGAACTCTGCAAAGGAGTACCCTTTTATGTGCTCGGTCCGATTGTTACGGACATTGCCCCTGGATATGACCATATTACTTCTGCGATAGGAGGGGCTATTGCAGCCGCTGCAGGCGCTGACTTCTTATGCTACGTAACACCAACGGAACATTTGAGTTTGCCGGGTCCTGCTGATGTTAGAAGCGGCGTAATGGCCGCACGAATTGCCGCCCATGCGGCTGATCTTGTGAAGGGTGTCAAATCGGCCTGGGAGTGGGACAAGCGGATGTCGCAATTCAGGAGAAAGAGGGATTGGGAAGGGCAATTCAACACGTGTATTGACCCACAAATGGCGAGAAGCATTCGCGAGAAGGGACGACCCCAGAATGAAGAGGTCTGCTCTATGTGTGCTGAATATTGTGTATTCAAGCTCAGCGACAAGGCATAAATAAATTTGGGATTTTGGAATTACGATTTGGGATTTAAGATCGTAATTCCTAGCGCAGCGTAGCCGCAACCAAAAAGAGTTACTCGGTGCTGAATGGCTAAAAGAAAATGATTATATGGCTGAATGGTTAAATGGTTGAAAGACAATCTGCCATTTAGGGATTGACAATAAATAATCTGAACAAGTTTGTTGTCCGACACTTTGAAGATGGGCACTGTCAGGGCTAAAGCCCAATTCAGATAAGACCGTCACTAACCCCAGCCTTAAGGCTGGGGTTAACGGATACACGCCATACCTGGGCTTTAGCCCTGATGACACAGCAACATGAAGTTGTTCATGTTATTTATTGTTAATTCATTACAACTGTGTTTCGTGGGTATGAGACTTCGCCCCGCTAATTCCAGAGGACAATTGCTATGACAACAAGTATGTTGACTCAAACAGTTAGAGAAGACCTGGAAATAGTTCAGGATACTCTAAACGATATCAGATGCCTCGCTAAATTATATTATCTGTTACACCATCCGCGTTGCGCTGATAAATTAATGGATGAGTCTTATGATAGTCTGAAGGAACTAAATCTCAAGGAAATCGGATATGCTTTAACTTCGGTGCTCGATCTGGAGAGGGTATTTCCGCTCGTCAATAATATTACTGTCTGTGGGACTGGCAGTTTGTCGGGGATTATTGTGTTAGTCAATGGAGATGAAGTCCAGTTAAAGGCCGCAAAAGGTCTGCCCAGCCATGTAGCAAATGATACGGTATTTAAGGTGGGGGACGGGGCAATCGGGTGGGTTGTAAAAGGTGGGAAACCTTTGGTTATTGATGATATTGAAAAAGACCTGCGGTTTAATAAGCAACAATTTAAATGGTATCTTGGGAAAACAGTGCTCTGTGTTCCCATAAAGGCAAGAGGCAGGGTTGTTGGTGTAATAAGCGTCAATAGTAAAAAATCAGGAGATAGTTATACAGATAATGACATACGATTCCTGAAAACAATTGCAGCATACGTAGCTATTGCTATCAGGAATACAGATTTGTATGAGAGATTGAAAAATCCTAACAAGCTAGACCGCTTTACATCTACGTATTATGATAAAAATAACAAGTATCTGCCTGTTACCTTAAGGAGTATAAAAACCGGCGCATTCGCAGGATGTGATCTGTATTTGCAAACCGTAGTGAATGATGAAATTAAATATTTATTGTACTGTAAGGGTAATAACCTGGTTGACGATGAATGGAAAGAATCATTTGTAAAGAAAAATATCAATAAGATTTACGTTGCAAAGAATGGTAATGCACAATACTTGCGGTACATGGAAACAAATCTTGAGCAGGTTGTTTGCGATGAAATGGCTACATTGCAAGAGAGGATTCAGATCGTTTATGACGTTGCAATGAATATGACAACAGATATATTGAAAGATGCAGGCATTGGTATTGCTGTTGAAAGGGCAAGGGATTGGACTACGGTTGCGCTCGATTTTATGCTGAGAGATAAAGAAGTTTATTCACATCTGATGGAAATGTTGACATACGATGGGAACGTCCTTAGGCATTCGGTAAATACAGCCATATTAGGGTTATTATTTGGATATTATCTTGAAATGCCTGCTAATGATCTTTTGACCTTAGGCACCGGGTTGCTTCTGCACGATATCGGTAAAGCGAAGATAGACCATTATACGATAAAAAAGGATATGGAAGAGTTGACAAAGGAAGAAAGAGAACAGATGAGAAAACACCCTGATTTGGGTTTTATCCTGCTATCTAACAGCGGCAATCTATCAAGGGAAGCCTGTCTC
>JANLHY010000241.1 GCA_024653795.1 Candidatus Brocadiaceae bacterium
CAATGTAACCAGTGCAGCGCCAAATTTGACGAATATTTTCGGAGCGCAAAGGAACGGAAAAAGTTATTTTGCCCGTCCTGCCAGAGCGACCATATCCACAAGATATTTTCTGTGTTTGGGATGTCTGTAGGAGGCAGTGGGAATGACACCAGCTCTCAGGGCAGTTCCGGCGGTTGTGTAAGCTGCACGGCCACGACATGTACCGGATGCAGATAATACTGTATTTGCGATTTGGGATTTAAGATTTAAAATCGTGAATCCTAACCCGAACGAGTCGGATGTGTAGCGCGGGTGGTTTATCCCCCGCCGCAATATCAAGACAAAATGCCGACCACAAGGGATCGGCACTACATTTTTTTAAGGTAATCAAAAAATGCAAAACCTTTGGGCGCCATGGCGCATCACATATATTCAGGAACATTCGAAAGAGAACGGCTGTTTTCTCTGTAGCGCAGTCCGGGACAATCGGGATGAAAAAAACCTCG
Organism: Candidatus Brocadiaceae bacterium; assembly: GCA_024653795.1. GTDB lineage: Bacteria > Planctomycetota > Brocadiia > Brocadiales > Brocadiaceae > Wunengus. The sequence goes on from JANLHY010000241.1 coordinate 486, forward strand.
TAGTGCATAGAGGGAAAGAATGCTTCTGTATCCTGAATAAATATCCTTATAACAGCGGGCATCTCATGGTTGCGCCCAACAAACATAAGGCAGACATTTCCGACCTCACTGGAGAGGAAATGCTTGAAATTATGGAGCTGACAAGGGACATGAAAGAACTCCTTATGAAAATAATGAAACCCGATGGTTTTAATCTCGGCATTAATTTAGGAAAGTCTGCCGGTGCTGGACTTATTGGTCATTTCCACCTCCACATCGTTCCGCGCTGGAACGGTGATACGAACTTTATGCCTGTTGTTTCTGACGTAAAGGTCATTCCACAATCTCTGGAAGACCTTTACAAAGAATTCAAAAAACATCTGTAGTCATTTAGCCACGAATTGGCACAAATGGACACGAATGATAACAAAATATTATATAAGGATTTATCTTACAAGATTGTTGGGTTAGCTATGCAAGTGCATAACAAGCTCGGTTATAGTTTTCTAGAAAAGGTTTACGAGAATGCCTTGATGGTGCTGTTTCGGCGAGAAGGAATTATAAATGCTCATAGATCTCAAGCTCTTAATTATTTGAAAGCAACTGGATTCCGGTTGGCAATTCTTCTGAATTTTGGAAAGGAAGGACTTGAATATGAAAGATTTATTCAATAAAGTGGCTTTTGTTATTTGTGTAGATTCGTGTTTATTCGTGGCTAAAGAGTCACAAACATTTTAATATATCTGCATGCTAACAAGCAAAGAAATTGACGACCGAGAAGAACGAGAGCTTGCCCCTTACGCCATGAAGAGCAAAGATTCCAGGGGGAGGAAATATCCAGAGGAGGAGCATCCGTATCGCGGTATTTATCAGAGGGATCGGGACCGCATTATCCATTCCACTGCCTTTCGACGCCTCGAATATAAAACCCAGGTCTTTGTGAATCACGAAGGGGATTATTACCGAACACGATTAACCCATACCATCGAAGTATCACAAATTGCCCGAAGCATCGCCCGTGCATTGAATCTCAACGAGGACATTGCAGAGGCTATCGCTCTTGCCCACGATTTAGGCCACACACCCTTTGGGCATTCGGGCGAAGAGGCCTTGAAAAAACTGATGGAGGGACATGGGGGATTCGAGCATAATTTGCATGGTCTGCGCGTCGTTGATATCCTTGAACAAAAGTACCCGAATTTTCCGGGACTGAATTTATCGTGGGAACTCAAGGAATCCATTGTAAAACACATTTCTCCTTACGACCACACATCTACCACAACGGAATATAATATTGATGAAAAGCCGCTGCTGGAAGCACAGATTGTGGACAAGGCGGATTCCATTGCCTATGATAACCACGACCTGGACGACAGCTTAAAAGCAGGCATTATTACCGATTCTGATTTACAATCGGTTGACTTGTGGCGGGAAACGCAAAAAAAGGTGAAACAAAAATATGTGATTAATAATCATGACATATTAATCGCCCAAACGGTCAGAACCCTGATCAATACGGAAGTCACTGATTTGTTAGAAAATACCCTGTCCAGACTCAAGAGCGAAGGGATAAAAACCGTTAAAGACGTTAGAAATTATCCCAACCTGATCGTATCCTTTTCTCCTGTATTATCTGAACAAAAGAAGAACCTCCAAAATTTCCTCTTTAAAAACGTATATCAGCACTATCGGGTGGCTAGGATGTCAGATAAGGCGAAGCGGTTCCTGGAAGAACTTTTTATAGCCTTTATCAAAAATCCCAAACAACTCCCCGCTGAATATCAAAGGTGGATAGAAGAAGCAGGTCTGTATCAGGGAGTGTGTGACTATATCGCAGGAATGACAGACCGCTTTGCACAGGATGAATACAAAAAACTATTCTATCCGTATGAAAGGGTTTAGTAATAGTTCACCGCAAAATCGCAAAGAGCGCAAAGAAGGAAAGCAACGGTCGAGAAAAGGAGAAGTAGAGAAGGCGAGAGAATCCCAACTCTTCAAATTCTATTCGCAATGGTCTTGCCATGGTTTTACATTTCATCTATTTCTCATTGCTTGTTAATTGGAATACGAAGGTTTACCCCCACGCCCACTTTTGTTAGGCTCTATCCTTTTATTGAAACATTAAAAGTACGCTACCCGAACTTGTTCATTCCGTAGAAAGTTTGTGTTGAGCTTTTGTAGCCTCTTCCTTAATTGAATCAATCCACTTCCAATACTCAAGCAGGTTTGGATTGTTGGGTTCTATACATAGTATTTCTTTCATTTGTATATTTTTACTGGTGACGATTCCGTCGTGCATAAGTTCATTGAGTATATTCTGCCTTTCTTCCTTATTTGCGCTTTCAACAAAAGAACGTTCCACGATAAAGTCGTAAGAGAGAGATGGATATTTCTTTTGCAGGGCTTGTATGGACAAAATCATGTCTGTTTTTTTGCTAACTTCCCGAACGAGTTCGATCAAGGCCGCTATACCTTTTGCACACAACCACAAAAAGCCACCGACAATAACACCGCCAATGATATCATCAACCGCTTTTCCAATAGACTTGGATATAATATCAGCAGCCTGTAGTTGTGCCTCACCGTGCTTTTCTAACGATGATTCGATTCTGAATGAAAGCGCTTCTGTACTCCTTTCATGTGCTTCAGCAGCGCGTTCAAGTGCGGAGGTTATTTCCTTGTGAGAAGCAACAAAGTCTTCAGATTTAACATCAATAGGTTCTGAAAATCTATCAAACCCGTCATCTACGGTTCTTGAAAGTCGCGCAATTTCAGCGCCGAGTTCTTCAAGAAGCTCCTTTTTGGTCGCCATAGTTTTGTCCCCCTTTCCATGAGCATAACTTATAATTATACAGAAATACTTCTGTAATCATTGGGAAACACAGAAAGAATCTGCATATCACAATGTTTCTTGATTTTCACAGAATTTACTATAAACTCATTGTAAATATAAATATTAAATTGGTTAAGTCAAGGGAATTTTAATGCATAAGAGGCCTAATTTAGCAAGTTTTTATAAACCACAAAGTCACAAAGGACACAAAGAAATTTAAATTCTTTTTTGTGCTCTTAGTGTCTTTGTGGTTAAACTCTTTTTGATTGCGGCTACGCTGTGCTGCACTATAGTATTACTCTGTAAAAACTTCTTTATTTTGTAAGTTTTTTTAACACCCCCCTGTGTCCCCCCTTGTGAAGGGGGGAAAGAGAGGGGTTCTTTGGTTGCGGCTATGCTGCGCTAGGATATTCTGTGTAATTCCGTGAATCTCCGTGGTATACTTTAATTAATCATGAAAGTATCTGTTGTTTTAGTCGGGGCGGGGCTTGGACTGCGCATGGGCGGGGCTGTTAAAAAACCCTTCCTGCAGATTCACGGCAAACCCATATTTCTTCACGCGATTGAACGTTTTGCCCAAAACGATAAGATCAGTGAAATTATCTTCGTTGTTGGCGAGACCGAAATCAAATCCTTACGCGAAACATGGCAAGATGCCCTCGATGCCTGTAAGGTCAAAAAAATTGTTCCGGGAGGCAAAAGACGCCAGGATAGTGTGTATAATGGGCTTTGCCAGACCAATAGAGACGCTGAAATTATCCTTATCCACGACATCGTCAGGCCGCTTGTAAGGAAAGAACACATCGACGCAGTGATTGATAAAGCAAAAGAAACCGGCGCCGCAATCCTTGCCGCGCCCATGAAGGCCACGGTGAAAGAGGTGGGTAATAATTTTCGCATCCAGCGAACGATACCGAGGAACACCCTCTGGATGGCACAGACACCACAGGGGTTCGAAAGCAAGCTGATTTTAAAAGTTTTTAGCCAGTTTAAGAATTCTGATATAGAATTTACGGATGATGCTCAGATGGTGGAAAAGGCAGGCTATCCCGTTTATATCGTGCCCGGCACAGATGAAAATATCAAAATTACTACACCGGAGGACATTCGCCTTGCTGAAGCCTTACTTGACATTTAGGAATTTCAACGTAGGGGTTGAAAATCTTCAACCCCTACAAGTTGCTGCTTATGGCAGCCTAATTAAGCGAATTTCTTTATAACTCTGCATCCTCTGAGCCCTCTGTGGCAAAACTATTTTAATGTACAGGAATTTTTCAATCTTTTTTGATTCCCCTCTAAAAAGAGGGGATAAAGGGGTGTGTAAGTTTTCCGCGACACACCCCCAGCCCCTCTTTCTAGAGGGGAGCTTAAAAGTCGCTGCCAAAGGCAGCCTAATTTA
>JANLHY010000247.1 GCA_024653795.1 Candidatus Brocadiaceae bacterium
TTGCTTAAAATTCTGAATATTAAGGAATCCTCTAATTGTTGTACGGCACTCAGGGCATCCTGGTATCTTCCCATTTTAATCTTTCCTTCCAGTCGTGCCGTGGTATTGTATTTTTTATAGTACCCGTAGCCGTACAACATCAAGCAACCGGCAAGAATCAGAAGAAATAACTTGGTAAGATTTTTTAATGACATAATTTCCTCCTATAAGGACATATAACCACCCCTCTTTCCCCTCCTTCGCAAGGAGGGGATGAAGGGGAGGTCTTCCATAGACTATTTACCATACCATATTGGTTATGGACACTAAACCCGCATGAATAAAATGAAAATTTTTATACAATGAACTTAATGCATTATTTCGAAATAAATTAGGCTGCCTTCGGCAGCGACTTTTAAAGCTCCCCTCTAGAAAGAGGGGCTGGGGGGTGTGTTGCGGCATATTTACACACCCCTTTATCCCCTCTTTTTAGAGGGGAATCACAAAAGATTGAAATTCCTGTATATAAACATATTGAATAAGAGATACAAATTATTAAGTTTTTTTCTGACCTTATTACTTGGGTGGTCATCCATAGGCTGGATAGACCCGATGGCCGATAAAATAAGAGAAGGAAATCGGCTTTACCAGGATGGTAATTATGACGGGGCGTTGGATAAATACGTGAATGCACAGATAGATTCCCCGGAAATACCTCAATTGGATTTTAACATTGCCGATGTTCAATACAAAAGGGGCAAATATAGCGAAGCTGCTCAATTATTTGAAAAGGTAATAAAATCCGATGATATAGGAATGAAGACACAATCAAGTTTTAACCTGGGCAACACCCGGTACCGGCAGGGTAAAATGAAAGAGGCGCTGGAATGTTATAAAAAGACGGTGGATTATATTAACGAAGCAGCGCCCACTCCGAGTGAACTTGATGCATTAAAAAACGATGCCAAATATAACTATGAGTACGTTGAAAAGAAGATGAAAGAACAGCAGCAGAAACAGCAAAAACAGGATCAAAAGGATCAGCAGCAGAAAGAAGGCCCGGATAAGAAAGACGAACAGTCCGGTGAAAAGAAGGGTGAGGACAAAGAAAAACAAGAATCGCAGAAGGATAAACAACAGCCCACGCCAGAAAATACACAGGAAAAGAATGAGAACAAGGAAGATGAAAATCACAGTCAATCTGATAAAGATAAACAAAAAGACCAGCCCGAAGAGCAGCAACAGCGGCGGCCTCAAGAAATGAAACAGATGTCGAAAGAGGAAGCGGAACGATTGCTCGATGCTTTGAATCAGTCAGAAAAAGAGGCAAGGGCTATGGTAAGAGATACACAGCATTTCCAGCATAAGTCTGTTGAAAAGGACTGGTAATTTGTTTTTTTATGTTTTAGAAAGATGTTGTAAGATGTTAAAATACGCCAGATTTTTTAGTCTATGGATCGGAATTGCAATAATCTTCGGATGTATTGAGAAGACTTTTGCAGAGGATATTAGTTTAACAGCAACCATTGATCGAAATTCCTTAACATTAAACGACCGATTACAATTGACTCTTACTATTCACGGGACGCAGGACACTTCGCCACCTTCATTTCCAAGTATCGATGGATTTACCTTATTATTCGGTCCAAAAATCTCAGCACAGACAAGTATTATCAATGGAGTTGTTTCCGTCAGTAAAGGGTATACTTACGTGTTACAGCCTGCCGCAAAAGGCAGGTTCACAATCGGGCCGTCTGCGGTTGAATACAAAGGAAAGGTCTATTCTTCCAGCCCTGTAACCGTGGAAGTGGTTGGCGCTGCCTCCTCATCGAGTTCACAATCTCCAGACCTTGGCAAGCTTGTTTTTGTTGAATTGCGTACCGACAAGAATGAAGCCTATATTTACGAGCAGGTTGTGCTTTCCTTCAGATTTTATTTCCAAAAGGGATTGCCGGTTGCTGATATAGATTATGTAGCGCCAGCCACAAAAAATTTTATGGAAGAAAAGCTTGGCGACCAAAGGCAGTACGAAGAAATTCGGGATGGGATAGCGTATAATGTATTGGAATTACGCACAGCCCTTTTCCCGATGGTTTCAGGAGATCTTGTTGTATCACCGGCAAAATTAAAATGTAATTTGATTCTGCAACAGCGAAGAGAACAACGAGATTCACCGTTTGACAGCTTTTTATCGGATGCATTTTTTGATGACTTCTTTGGCAGGGGGCAGAAGAGGTATCCCGTTGAGAGGGCAACAGTGCCGATTGCCTTAAAGGTTAAACCGTTGCCTGAACAGGGTAAACCCAAAGAATTTAATGGTGCAGTTGGCGCTTATAACATGGATGTTTCGATAAAGACACAGCACGTAAAAATAGGAGACCCAATCACGCTGTCCATGTCGGTATACGGTGAAGGAAATATTCAAACAATAAATGAGCCTTTGCTGGTATTGAACAATGCAAAGGATTTTAAACTGTATCCTGCCGAATCTAATACCCAAATCACCAATCGGGAGGAATTGATTCGAGGACGAAAGGTGTTTAGTAAGGTTATTGAACCTCAAAAGACAGATCTGAAATCTATTCCTGCAATTGTGTTTAGCTTTTTTGATCCGCGCGCAGGACAGTACAGAATGATTACCAAAGAACCTATGCCCATTGTTGTCGAAGCAGCTGAACAGGAAATGCCGATTCAACTGACACTTTCAGGGAGTAATATCGCTTCTACAAAACAACAAGCTCAAATACTAACCCAGGATATCCTGCCTATTATGACAAATCTATCTTCATTGCAAAATCAAGGAGAGTATATTTATAAAAACTCTTTTATT
>JANLHY010000250.1 GCA_024653795.1 Candidatus Brocadiaceae bacterium
GGTAAGGCGGTAATTCGTGAAATATTCACTGAGATTTCACGACCAAGGAACCCACCCCTAACCCCTCCCAAGAGGGGAATAATCCATGCCACCCTGTAACCCGCATAAATAAAATGAAAATTCCTATACAATTAAATATAAGACACCTATTTATTATTTTGCCCCATAGTCTTGCCCTCGTGAAGACGGGGGTTTGTCAATTTTAGGAGATACAGATTTTTGCGTTTGACCAATTCCACCGGGTGGAACTGTTTTTGCCACACTTACAATATATTTGACGAATAAACTACTTAAGATTCCCACAATAATCGTTATTACCACACTTCTGATGGCCAGCATCGGTATGGATACGTTTGACATCAGTCCCAAAAAACAAGACGAAAAGAACACGATTACGATAATATATATACGTCCCCTGGCTAATAGTTCCTCCATCCATCAAACCTCCGTTTCATTTGCAATTCTTCTAAAATAACCTTCAACTCCTAATGTTTGTGTTCCATCATCACTATTTAAAAATGAAGCAGCCATATTATTAAGGCAGCTGGTTGCCGTCGTATTGGGGTATTCCTTTACAAAAGTTCTCTGAAGCCTTGCAGCAATTGGGATATTAGGGTCTTGTAACAAATATCCTAAGTATTGCACATTTACATTCAAAAACAGAAGCGTTACAGATGAGATTCTTTTCATCGTCAACTCGGCTTCTTCCCGACTGCTCGATAGATTCACAAGTAGTTTTATATTAAGATCTTTTTTCTTTCTGGAAAGGGCTTTAATCATGGCATAAGCATCTGTTATCGCTGTGGGTTCTGGTGTTGTTATGAGCAATATTTCATTCGATGCAAGAACAAAACTCAGCACATTAGATGATATCCCTGCACCGGTATCTACAATAACGATATCCAGTTCTTCGTCCAGGCCACAGAATCCTTTAAAAAGCATCTCCTTTTGCTTTTCGCTTAAACTAGTAAGTTCTTCAATACCCGAACTTGCGGGGACAAATTTTATTCCATCGGGGCCCTGCATAATAATATCTTTCATTTGTTTACGGCCCTCAATAACGTCCTGTAGTGTATATTCAGGGCGAAGGCCGAGTAAAATATCAATGTTTGCAAGCCCCAGGTCTAAATCTACCAATAAAACCCTTTTTTTATACCTTCGAAAAATCATTGCTAAATTCGTAGCAATGTGTGTCTTTCCCACACCACCTTTGCCGCTGGTAACTGCAATTGTCCTTACCTTAGAAAATCCTGTGGTTATTTTCTGTTTATCACACACGTCGTTTAATACCTCCTCAAGTAGAGACAGGTTTCAAACCTGTCTCTACGTATACCATTTATTCCTTCCCCACCGGGAAATATTTACACACAGTTAAATACATTTAGTAAACATTTGGTAAACACGTCTTACACATGTCATTCCCGCATGTTTTTAGCGGGAATCCAGTCGTGTGCTGATGGGCGGTGGATTCCCGATAAAAGCATTCGGGAATG
>JANLHY010000267.1 GCA_024653795.1 Candidatus Brocadiaceae bacterium
TCGTGTAAAACAAAAGTTTTCGATTTATGGGGCAATAATCCATTACTTCAGGCGATTCGTGTCCTGCTTTATTGATTATAGAAAAAGCGATCTTGTAGAACAAAAAGTCGAGCAAAAGTTTAAGTTGGTTGATATTGTTTTCTCTGGACACGCCCACAGGAATATTGAATTTAGAATAGAAAAGGATGAAGATCACAATATCAGGATGTATCATGATAAATATAGTGAATATAAAGATTCCCATAAATTTTGGGGGAAAAGCCCGGTGATTGTTCAAACTGCATCATGTGCTATAAAGGGAAATTTTGACAAAGCCCCGCCTTATTATAGAAAGGTAATTATAGAAGACGGACAAGTTACAAGTTTTAAAGAAGAAAGGGTGGTATAAGAAAGCCAATATAAATTTACAGAAGGAGAGAAGAAATGGCAAGTTTGACAGAAGCTATTGGTGTTAAAGAAGCAAAGTGGGTAACAATCATTGGTTGTGCACTTCTTTCTTCAATAGGAGGGACATATATCTGGCTTCATACATATATGAAATACCCATCTTACAGGAAAGAAGACACAAAAACCTTTTTTAAATCTATCGGTGAAATAAAATCTGCTTTAACAAATCCAGACGTAACTCGCTTAAATGAGATAAAACTACTTTCTTCAAAATCTAATAATTCTGCTCAAGATCAAACAAAACCTGACAATTCCACGCAAGACAAATCCCAATTTAAAGGTTCCACTCAGAATAGCAACAACCCTGACGATTCTATTCAGAATCAATCTAAAACTGAAGTCCTTACAAGTGATTCTGCTCAAAACAAACCTGAGGCTAGTGAAAAATCTGAGGATATTAACTCTTATAGTGCGCTTACATTAGAGCTCTTTGAAAGGGTTAATATTTTAAATGGCTTTATATTTACCTTTAATGAAATTTGTGGAAGTAATACTGTTAATTTAGCAATTAAGGATAAACTGAAAAAGACAATAAGTAATATTTATGGTACTTCAAGCACAAATTCAGCAGATAAAGAACTAAGGTTGGAAAAAGAGATAAATGATATTCTCGGCACCTCCACCGTTAATTCAGTAGTTAAAGATCAATTAAAAATTACAATAAAAGAAGGGATTGAAAAACTGGAAAAGGATGCTACAGGGTTTTCAAAGAATGATGGATTTTTCTGGGTCTTTGGTTACTGGAGATGGTTAGAGATTCTATTTTGGGGTGAATTTGGAGTAATAGTGGGAATCCTTGCGTGGGTATCTACACAATTAGCAGCAAGGAAGTATACAAAACTAGTATTTCATTATGAGAAATACTGGTATTTAACTGAGATATTTATAGGTCCAATCGTTGTTGTCTCTGCCTTTTTCTTGTTAAAACAATTTATAGGCATACTTATCACAGGTGTTACAGAAGAAGAGGTTCGTGGATCTATATACTTGACTTTAGGTGTATCTTTTACTCTCGGGTATTTTATTAGAAGGACGCTTGGAATATTCGATTTTATCAAAAACAAATTGCCGCTTCCAAAAGAGGGAAACAATAAGTAAGGTGAAGCAAAGCACACCCCAACAAAAATGGTGATGATGGGTTCGCTTCGCTGTCTTAACCCACCCTACTTATCTATTAGAAAATTTCTTGTAACTGTGTGGAAATACAGTCTTACTTTTTCAGGAGCGCCGAAACTATGAAGATTAAAAACCATATCATTTTTGTTGTATTGTGTGCATTAACAATATTATCAGGATGCGCGCCGTGGACTATAACTGGCCAAAACACCCTTTGGAAGCCTAAAGAAACTTCACCTCAAACTAATGGATGTAGCTTAGTTGGAATATATTCTAATACGCCTGGTTCTAGTACGGCAGGTTCTAGTGCGTCGGGCACTAGTGCGGCCAGTGTAGATCCACGTATAATTGACACCCCTGATGCATTTTCAATCTCGCTCAAAACTCTTTATTTGAAATATATTCAAGATTTTTTTAACTTTGATGTTATTGTATATGCTGAGGTTTATGAAGTGGATGAGACAAACGTGTTAAGGAGAATTGCCTTTCATAGAGAAAACCAACCGCCTACTTCGTATCTAAATATTGCGGATGCTCTTTTATATGGCCCTGTTCACTTCAACGGTAACCCCATAACGGTAAAATTTTATGTTCTTGAGTTGGATAAAAAAGAGAACGCACTCCTTTCAGAACTTCTAAATGTTGTATCTTCAGTTGCAGGCAAGGCGCAGCCGCAATATGGGCCTGCCATCCAGGTAGCAGCTTCCATCATGCAATTAGTTATTAACATGAATCAGGATGACGTTGAGCTTTTTCAGGAGATGACATTTTACCCCTCATTATACTCTGAGAAGTCACATTATGCTGGGGCCTCTTTACTTTCGCCACTTGAGACGGGTGATTTTGTAATAGTAAAGAAAGAAGACGCAGACCGTGTTGTAATCAACAGATGGTGGAGGTTGGGGGTTGCGAAACGGGCTGAAGATGCTGCAAAAAACGTATTTGAGACAAATACTGATGTTTATGAGATTTCCTATAACCCAGCAACCGGAAGATTATTAAAACACATGAAAGAACAACCAGGGCAACATGCTATAATGAAGAATTTCGAAGATAAAACATACGCAGTTTTGACAGTATCTAAATCTGGTAAGGCCGCTGACCGGGCTGTGCTAGAAAAGATAAGTACTAATGCCCAGGCCACTCTAAGTGCAGTTTCAATTAACTTCGAAATGTCAGAAAAGGAAAAGCTAGACACCATAAAGCGTATGGGCGCTAATGCAGAAGCAACAATAGAACTTTTTAATATAAAAAATCGTATTTCCGGTAAAACTCCTCAGGAGAAACAAACAATTCTCAATGAGTATATTACTAAAACAGATATGGGTACCGAGACTACTAACGCAAAGGTGCTAGTTCGTTATGGATTGCAAAAGTTACTTGAAGAGATCGAGGACAAATATCGATTAGGCACTAGCACGACTAACCAAAAGTAGATCTAAGCGCGGCGCCCAAACTGTAACTAGCGCGCCTACTCCAACAGGAACTGACGCGATTGGCAAAACAATAATCAG
>JANLHY010000273.1 GCA_024653795.1 Candidatus Brocadiaceae bacterium
ACCTTTTTCTGATTTGATTATCGATCATATTTACTTTATACACAATTTCCTTTACCTTTTGTTCTTGTTTGTTGACCACGTTCTCGGACAACCTGTTAAGATGTGACCCCCTTTAACCTTTCTAAAAATAAATGTTAGGCAGTTAAAACTAAATTTGGAGGGTAAGTAGTGAATATCGAAATTGAACACGAAGAAGACGGCCGATGGATAGCCGAAGTGCCAGATTTGCCTGGTGTTATGGCATATGGACAGAGTCAGGAAGAAGCAATTTCTAAAGCTGAAGCTCTTGCCTTGCGTGTGCTAGCCGATCGCCTCGAACATGGGGAGGAGGTTCCCGAACTTCGTGACGTCTTCACGGTACCAACGTGAGTCAATGGCCATCAACTAAAGCACGATTGGTGCTGGCTGCTTTATTGCGAATCGGCTGGATGATCAAGCGTCAATCTGGCACATCACACCGTGTCTTATCACGTCTGGGGTGGCCAAATTTCACTTTTGCATTTCACGATCAAGAAGAAATTGGCCCTCGTATGCTGGCACGTATTGCCAAACGTACAGGGATCACACCAGGCGACCTATAAAAATTGCCTGACAAATTTTGTCTTTACATATTACTCATAATTGCAGGCGTTTTTATTTACTTGTGGATAAGAAGCAATAAACACCTGAAAGACAAAGGCTCTCCAAGCTAATCAAGCTAATAATGAAGGTAGACAGTAGTGCGAAATTTATCAGGCAGAATTATTGAGCAGTTTGGGAACAAGCATGAAAACGGAAGCAATTACAGAGTATACCGCCGTTAACATAGGGGGTATCCAGGGTCTTAATTGTTAAATAATGATGGATATAAAATTAAAAACAGATAATAACCTAACAATGCAATGCAACCGACAGCAAAAGTGCGACGGCTAATTTTAAACGTTCGTCATCTCCGCTATCCATAACCGTAAAGGTAGATCATGGCTATTTTCCCAAAACCTGAAGATTACCAGAAGTTCGATTATTCACTCCTCTTGAATGGCTTGAAAGAGAGTGTAAAGGATTTGTCTCCGGCCTATTTTGCAATGGTTATGGCCACGGGTATTATTTCCATTGCAGCCCATTTATTAGGGATGCCGCTTGTCGCTATTACTCTGTTCTGGCTGAATATCGTTACTTATCTGGTCTTATGGTTCCTGAACGTGCTGCGAGTCATTTGGTTCACGAGCCAGTTCTTCAGCGACATGGTAGACCACAAGCGTGGCCCGGGTTTCTTCACGTCCATTGCCGGATCCTGCGTTCTCGGCAGCCAGTTTGTGCTGATCTCAGGAAACTATCTGGCAGCAACATTTTTATGGGTACTGGGAATCATTCTCTGGATAGGTTTGACCTACACCATTTTCACTGCCTTTACCATTAAGGAGAATAAGCCCACTCTGGACGAGGGCATCACCGGTGCGTGGCTGCTTGCTGTTGTCTCTACCCAGTCGATCGCAGTCCTGAGCGCCCTCATAGCCTCGCACTGGAAACAGCCTTACAAGCTTGAGGTAAACTTCTTTGCCCTGTCTATGTGGCTGTGGGGCGGTATGCTTTACATCTGGATGATTTCCCTCATTTTCTACCGTTACACGTTCTTCAAGTTTTCCCCCGGTGACCTTACGCCGCCCTACTGGATCAACATGGGGGCAATGGCCATCTCTACGCTGGCCGGTTCTCTGCTGATTGCCAACTCGCCTGACGCTCCCTTCCTTCGGTCGCTGCTTCCCTTCCTGAAAGGTTTCACGGTGTTTTTTTGGGCGACCGGGACGTGGTGGATCCCCATGCTCTTTATTCTGGCCACGTGGAGGTATGTCTACAAGCGATTTCCATTGAGGTACGACCCCTTATATTGGGGAGCAATCTTCCCTCTGGGCATGTATACTGCTTGTACATTCCAGATGGCACGGGCGATGGAACTGGAGTTTCTGCAGGTGATTCCGCGCTATTTTGTATACATAGCGCTGTTGGCCTGGCTGGCCGCCTTCTCCGGGCTGGTTTACAAGCTTGTGTGCCGCCTGCTCGTTTTCTTAAACAAGCGAGGCCGCCCGAAACATTAAGTTCGATCCCGAAACGATTTGTTTTTCAATATTACTTCTTTGGAGTTGCGTGGGATTTCTTAGGTATGTGGGGATGGGAACGGGTCTTTATTCTTGGCATAAGGTCATGGGCATGAAAATTACGCTCCAGGCAAGACCTTTTAGATTATGCCATACTCAAAATTCATACACCAACTTTTTTCACCAACATCTCGTTCACTATTTTTGGATTTGCCTTGCCTTTTGTCTCTTTCATTACCTGCCCTACCAGAAAGGCAAGGGCGTTCTTTTTCCCCTTCTTATAATCTTCTATTACACCGGGATTGCCTGCTATCACTTTATCAATTACCGATTCAATCAACCCCTCATCGCTGATCTGCGCCATTCCTTTCTCTTCAATAATCTTCTGGGGTTCTTTGCCCGTTTGAATCAT
>JANLHY010000329.1 GCA_024653795.1 Candidatus Brocadiaceae bacterium
ATGACGGTATTTTATAGGGCTTGGTGAGTTAAATCAATAGCCACCTAATGTTTTGATTATAGCTGATTTTGTCCAGCAAAAAATTGTCCAACAGTAAGCTAAAAAGAGGGGATAAAGGGGGGTGTAAGTTTGCCATAACACACACCCAGCCCCTCTTCCTAGAGGGGAGATTAAAAGTCGCTGCCGCAGGCAGCCTGATTTAAAAACGTTGATTTTTATTAATCACAAATTAGAATATAAACAGTAATATATGGTAAACGTTTTAAATAAGGTGACATATAACCATTGCGAGCGGAGCGAAGCAATCCTTCCCTGAGATTGCTTCAGGCGTGCGCCTTCGCAATGACAACTTTCTTTTTGCGTTAACTGTTAACTATAGTGAAGTTATGCGGTGAAAGGGGATAGGCGTGAAACTCTCAGATGTCCTGACTAAAGAACGTATCATTATTAACCTGAATGGCAGGGATAAATACGACATTCTGGGAAAATTGGTCAATATCGCCAGGACTTCGGACAAGGTAATTAATGAAGCAGACCTCCTCAAAAAGGTAATAGAACGAGAAAAGATTAAGAGTACGGGGATCGGCGGTGGGATTGGAATACCACATGCTCAAACTACTGGTGTAACCGATATTATTGCATGTCTGGGAACTTCCGGGCAAGGAATTGAATTTAATTCCCTTGACGACAAACCCGTCCATTTAGTCTTTTTAATCGCTACCAAAGAGCGAACAAATAGCACATACCTTGGGCTTTTAAGCCGAATAGCCCGTTTATTCATTGACGAATCCTTTAAACAAAAAATCATTAAATCCACCTTACCCGACGAAATCATGAATCTCATCCTCGAAAAAGAGAAGGAATAAGAAAGGGTGTCTTTATGAATTTGTTGCACTTCTCACCGACAACAATAGTTTTCATGTTTATACTTTTTTTTATACTCCTCTTTATTTCTGCATTTTTTTCACTCTCTGAGACGGCTTTTTTTTCTCTTAATAAAACACGATTGGATTTCCTGATCAAGCAGAAAAGCAAAAAAGCCATCTCCATTTTTAACGTAATTAGTGAACCAGATAGGCTTCTCAGTACCATTCTTACAGGAAATAACATCGTCAACACCATAGTATCAACAATAGGAACGACAATCGCAATATATTATTTTCGTGAGTGGGGTGTGGTGCTGGCGCCAATCATCGTTGCCTTTATTTTACTTATATTTTGTGAAACATTTCCGAAAGTATTGGCAACCCAGTTTCCTGAACGGCTTTCGCTACTTATCGTTAAACCATACGAGTGGATACGATGGATCCTTTCCCCTATTGTTACATTGATTACGTATATCACCTATCTGGTTTTTAATTTATTTGGCATAAAGATCGAGTATAAAAAAACAATCTTCACCCGTGAAGAGGTAAGGCATATTATCAAAGAAAGTGGAGAAACAGGTGTATTGGCTGACGGTGAACATAAGCTATTGCACAGGGTATTTGAGCTTAATGATAAGTTCGCTAAAGAGATCATGGTGCCAAGAAGCAAGATTGTTGCTATAAATGCGGACATGAGTAGCGATGACATAGTAAGAATTGTCACCGAAGAAGGCCATACACGATACCCCGTATACAAGCATAGTATTGATAACGTCATTGGAATCATTCATTCAAAAGCAATTATCAATATGCTGATAAATAATCCACTCTTCGTTCTCGAAGACCTCGTGATGGAACCTTATTTTGTCCCGGAGGACAAAAGAATTAGTAAGATACTTGCAGAATTCCAGCAAAAGGGATTACACGTAGCCATTGTCAAAGATGCTCAGGGATCTGTTTCAGGTCTCATTCAGATAAAAGATATCCTGAAGGTCATTTTTGGAGAATTGACTGAAAGGACATTTCCTGATTAAATCACAATGAACGATAATGATAATTTTGTATCCTCTGCCTCGAACGATTCGGAATCTGTAGCGCGGGTGGTTTATCCCCAGCCAAATGCCGATCACAAGGGATCGGCGTGACATTTATTGTACAGGATTTACATTTTATTTAAGAGGTTTTGCGGTAGGGTGGGCTAAGCGAAGCGAACCCACCATTTACAAAATCAATGAAAGTCAGCCTAATTTAATCGTATAGGAATTTTTATTTTATTTAAACCTGCCTGTGCGTCCTCGCACGCAGACAGGCGGTTTTCGTGTCCATAACTAATATGGTAAATAGTCTATCGAAGACCACCCCTTCATCCCCTCCTTGCGAAGGAGGGGAAAGAGGGGTGGTTATAAGTTCTTTTGTATCAATTTAGTGTTTTGAAAAATTAAGCCCTGTTAAGGGCGTACTGTTTGTAGCAATTAATCGTTAAGATACGATTAGCTCCGTAGGAGCGACCTGTATATGATTGATATGCAAACA
>JANLHY010000340.1 GCA_024653795.1 Candidatus Brocadiaceae bacterium
AAGGACACCGTCTCTATCGGTTAGGGTGATCTTGCGGCGCTTCGTTTTCATTATTAAGAACGGTTGAAAACCCAGAAAGGAATATCTCGAAATCCCTTTAACGGGCAAGGCGCTGTCGAGGAAAAACAAATTTGTTTGGGAAACAAATCGGTAAAATGCTTCTATAGGAGAACAGGCATCTGTAACTTCACGGATAAAAACCTCACCCGATGTACCCTTGTTTAAATCTATTTCTTTTATGAGATTATTTTTGTTCATAACGAATTAATGGGAAACAACTTCAAGAGGAGTTAGGTGAGTAATTCTAGATATGGTGTAAAATTTTGTCAAGGTAATTCACGTATACTATCTCTTAAACCGAAATAAAGTCCGGACGTACCATTCAATCATTCTTATCGTATCATTCACCGTATGATCATCTTCACCAGGATTGCCCGCCATCAGAAGCATCTTTGTTTTCATGCCCATTTGTTTTGTAAGATTCAGCCTGCCTTTTACCGCAAAGACAATCTGAATGTAAATTTGCGAATAGGTATTGGACATATTTCAGGTCGCGCCTATGGAGCTTTCTTTAATATTTGAATTTTAATTCTACTTCTTTAATTTCTCTTATCGCTATTCCGAACTGTTCCTCAATGAACTTCACTGTCTCCTGTTGCCCATCCAGAGAGGCTCTTACGTGAGTTGTCGTGTAGAGCTTTGGTTTTGAGCGCCACTTGGCATGCTCCCTTGGAACCCATTTGAGCCAGTGAACCAAAGCCATATATTCAGATAGGTCGGCGTCGTCGCTATTGTCGGCCATATTCCGGCAGCCGAGATGAATCAGAACTGGATGTAATTATCCCAGTTGCGAGGGTCAATATACACGTACACGTAGTAGGTGTCCATTTTAATCTTGCCTAACGACCTAAATCAGCACATGCCTAGTCCGAAAACAAGCGAGGTTTTTTAAGAAAGCGTGCCTGGTACGTTTTTTTGGTACAGAACAAGCATTTCTGCGCGGTGTTCACCATTTCTAAACTGGTTTTGG
>JANLHY010000130.1 GCA_024653795.1 Candidatus Brocadiaceae bacterium
TGAATTTCGTGGGTAACCATTACGATCGTCAGTTGATGCTTTTTGTGTAATAGAGAGATAAGTTCCATAATCATTTTCTGGGCAACAATATCAACGCCAGTGATAGGCTCGTCCAACAGGAGAATATTAGGTCTTGTAGCCAACGCGCGCGCTATGAGTATCCGCTGTTTCTGGCCGCCGGATAATTCAGAAAATAATTTCTTTCTCATGTCCAGCATGCCGACATCTTTTAAGCACTGTTCTAACCAAACACGATTTGCTTGCGGGGTAGGACAAAATGGTTTCGCCTGTCCGAAAGTGCCCATCAACACCACCTCCTCCGCTGTGAAAGGATATATTTCATCCAGGTACTGACGCTGCGGCACATAACCAAATCGTGTGGGCTGGCCATCGCCGTAAATAATCGTGCCTTGAATGGGTGGAATAATACGCAGAATGGTCTTGAACAGCGTGGTTTTCCCGGAGCCGTTCGGTCCAAAAAGAACTACGAACTCCCCCACTTTTAGAGAAAATTTAATGTCTTTGAGGAGAACTTTTCCACTATAACCAATCGCTACATTTTCCAGTGTGATACAGGTATCTGTGTTCATGTTTGTTTACAAGTAATAATTCACCGCAGAGGACACAGAGAATGCGGAGAAGAAGACTAGAAGGTGGGAAATTGGGAAACTTTACCTCGCAGCCTCTCAACTTTCCCATCTCCTGATTTCTCTGCGACCTCGGCTTTCTCCGCGGTGAGTGAACTACTATGTTTATGATTTAGTTTCCAGGGCTGATACAATCTGATTAATAGTATAATCAAAAAGGCTTAGATAGTCATCTGTTTCTTTTTGTCCCCCTACCATGATTGGGAAAACAACAATCTTTGCCCCCGTTTGTGATGCCGCAAATTCCGGCGTTTTGCGTTCCCGAAAGGGTTCTATAAAAATGAGTTTTACTCCTCCATTTTTCATCATGGGAATAAGACTGTTGATATGGGTAGGGGAGGGAGGAATTCCCGGCTTTGGTTCAAGCGATCCTACCACGTTCAGATTAAACCTATTTGCAAAGTAAGGAAACGTTTTATGATAGGTAACGATTTTTGTCCCACGAAAAGGCTCTAATGCCTTTTGCCATTCGGAAAATTTCCGGTCCAGTCTTTTTGTAAAATCTTTTAAGTTGTCCTTGTAATAGTTACAATTTGCCGCATCAATTTGGCATAACCGCTCACAGATATGTATTGCGACTATCTTCCCATTCAATGGGTCAATCATGAAATGGGGGTTTCCCATGGGGTGGACGTCACCCATGGCGCGATCGGCTGTGGTAGGCACTTCTATTATGGGGACTCCAGCAGAAGCAACCAGATATCCATTTTCTCCTGCAAGGATTTTTTTGTTTCTAGCGCCTACAACCAAATTCGGCAGCCATCCAATTTCCAGGTGCAACCCCCCCTCTATAAGCATGTCTGCCTTATTCAATTTAACAATAAAACTGGGTTTTGCATCCACAAAGTGAGGGTCTTCTGTGGGTTTTGCAAGACTGGTTACTTCGACTTTATCCTTTCCGATTTCTCTTGCTATAGCGCCCAGATCTGACGTTGTAGCAACAACATTTAATTTTGCATGGGCAACGGACGCCCAGCCAACGGTAAATAACAAACAAAGCCATATTCGATATTTTATTTTCATAACAAACTCCTTTTGGACGCAGATAAACGCAGATGTACACAGATTATCAAATATAAAAAGTAAAAGATAAAATTATTGTCCGTCTGTATCTGCGAAAATCTGTGGTTAGCAGTTTTTAAAACTTATGCGCCCCGTGTGAACCCAGTAAAAATTCGAATTGCATGACTACAGAATGCTCCGAAGTATCATTTCCTAATATATCATCGTAATTGTATTGCAGGCGGATTTTTGAAAATTCTGACGGATAAAAAGTGAGATTGGGTGAAAGCCGCCAACGTTCAAGTCCTAAAGGGTCTGACGCTTCTTCCTCCCCATCTACATAATCTCCCCGAAGTCCGGCCACACACCGTTTTTTAAATCCCCATGCAATCTGAGAATACGCGCCCCAGTTATGCATTACTTCGTCTGACAAACCGGCAGTTACATCTTCACCAGCCTCGAAGCGTCTGCCCATGACCTCTGTCTGCCAGGTTATAAATGGGAAACCACCGGCGGCATATTTTGACTTCCACTTCCAGAACATGTCAAGACCATAAATGATCGTATCTTTATCCCTTCCTGTCGAATTTGGACCAAAGGCTGCCGATGCACCCAATAAAATGGTCTGTTCATCTGTCAGGTCAAAGGAAGTAGCAATCCGCGGAACATAAAGCATGTCTCCCATATTTCTCACACGTGTATCAACAGCCTCACGTCCAAAAAGTGCCTCTTCATTTCTAAAGCTACGGACGGTTTCTCCCTGACTGTCCTGTACGGCAATAAATAATTCCGTATAGTTGCTCGTGGGGGCCAACCATGAAAGACGTGCCCCAGGATTTCTTAATCCATCAGGGCTTAAAAATCGACCATTAACTAACGGTTGGTCTGCAAAATCCCACGCATGTGGATGAAATTGGTTCAACCTGCCAAATTCAGTAAAAAAGGTTCCTGCCTTTGCTTGTAAATTCAAAGGCAATGACATCGAGGTCAGGTATGCCTCTTCCACTTCAAGAAACGACTCTCCATCTTTATCAATTTGGAAGATGATATTCGCCTGACCTCTGAAATAAGGGTCTACTGCGCCTTCAAATACGGTTTCCAAATTTTGCACAGTAAACCCACGCTGATTCGGATCGTGACCGCCCGTTTCAAGTTTTTCTAAATCCTGAGCTGTCGAGCCACCTGCCGCAAACAACCCGTCGAAAGAAATATTCATATAATTCTTTCCCGCGCTCCATAAGGTAAGGGGCTGCGCCGGAGACCATTGCCCTGGATTTTCAGATTGATCGGTTGCGGTTGTGTTTGTCGGCAATTGTAAGGGCGAACGGCCGTTCGCCCCTACTTTTTGACCTGCTACGGTTGAATCCGTTGGTGATACCATAGGCTCTATCGTTTCACTATTTTGAGAAACGGACGTGGCTGAAGATGGTTGAGAAGAATCTGTATCTGTAAGAAATGCTATTGGTTTTTCTTCCTCAAGAACGGATATCTTTTCTTGCATCGCTTTAAAGCGGGTATCGTAGTCCCGTTTCATATTTTCAAGAAGGGCCTTCATACCTTGAAGTTGGCCCACAATCTCATCAAATTCATCTTTTTTGATGCGTATTTCTTTGTTCTCTTCTTCCGCTTCTTCTACGGCATTCACCCCTGAAAATTCTTTGTCGGTTATTGGTGCTTCTTCGCCATATACTACATCAGGGTCGAAAAGCCGTTCAACTCTAACTACAATAAGTATACATAAGAACAGTATATAACTTATCCGTCTCATAACGATTCTCCTGTAAAGTGATTTTATTTATGCTGTTTGGACACAGAGGAACACAGATTGTTAAGTTATTTTCCAGTAGTCTGTATGGAAAACAGAGTTATAACTCCGCCATTTATGGCGGAGATTATGTCCGCAATATCAATACGGCTTTAGCCATGACTTCCAAAATTGTATCTCCTGATAACTATTCAAGGTGTCAATGAAGATTCCTTTGTCAGGGCTAAAGCCCCGCTTGTTTTGTCTCTTAGTCCCCAGCCTGAAGGCTGGGGTTATGATAGATTATTCGTCTCTGTTCAAAGGTTCGTCTCCGTTCAAAGAGCGGTTTTATCTGGAGTTGTTCTCCTAACCCGAACGAGGGAAATCAGCGTAAATCTGCGTCCTAATCAATTTAATGTAATTTACTACATTTATATAGGAAAATAGGAGAAAGGAGGCGGCGGCCGGATGGTAAATCTTTGGATGGATAAAGACGGAAGAATTGGATTGGAATGACATACAAGATTGATATAAACACAATCAAACCGCATGTCGTGTAATAGAAACTGTTTTAGGTTTGAAGGCGTCTTCAACCACTGGCAGATTTGACACGTTTCAGCGTTGTGCTGCGATACGTTTTTCAAAACCCCAATTTGCAGGTCGTCAGTATTATTGGCCACAGATAGTTTCGCGTGGTTACAGTGCCGGACACTAAAAATGCTATCATGAAAGCCTCCCACCGTCAGGCACAATAGGAGATATGGAATGAGGATGGAAGCAAACAGGTTGTTTGCTAGATTTTTGTTCCTAATAAAATGTGTTATTGGCATGTGCTACACCGATTTATCTGCATGACTGCGTTATTACGTAATAGTTCACCGCAAAGGCACAAAGTGCGCAAAGTTATTATTTTTAATAAACTAAAGGCTGCGAATTCTGAAAACTTTATAGTATTACCTTGTAAAAACTTCTTTTTTTTGTAAGTTTTTTACCCCCCTGTGTCCCCCCTTGCGAAGGGGGAAAGAGAGGGGGCTTTTGGTTGCGACTATACTGCGCTAGGATTTTATTGTAGAAGATACTCCTTCTTTGAAGATTTTTATCGTTTTTTCTTTGCGTCCTTTGCGCCTTTGCGGTGGGCTGAACTGTTACCCGCAAAGTTCGCAGAGGTATGTTAATATTCATTGACCTATAAATCAAGAAAAAATCATTTTTTTATACTTTCACACTTTTCCATCTTCCCCTTCTATAAAGGATGTAAATGGCAATGGCGCGGCAAATCCAGTCCAGGGCAGAACCGAACCATACTCCTGCCAACCCCCACCCAAGTGTAATACCAAAAAGGTAAGAAATGGGGACGTGGAAACATAATGTGCCGACGATGGTTATAATCATGGGGCTTATCGTGTCGCCTGCGCCGCGAAGACCGCCTGAATACACCATATATATTGCCAGGGCTGGCTGCTCAATGGCGGCAATCATCACGCAGACAACTGCCAGTGAAAGGACGCTGGGTTCAGGCTTAAATATCATAGCCATTTGTGCAGGAAATATCAGGAAAATTAAGGCAAACAATCCCATCAGGGACAGGGCAAGATAACAACTGCGTCTCATGCTGAGCAATGCCAGGTTTACGTTCTTCGCCCCAAGACTTTGTCCAACCAATGTGGCGGTTGAAACGGCAATGGCAAATCCAGGCATAAAAGATATTGATTCGATCCGTATTGCAATCTGATGCGCCGCCAGCGACACAGTGCCAAGTATCGTTACAATCTTGGTAAAAAATAAAAAGCCCATTTGAGTCAGAAAAGCATCGATGGCAGCAGGAGCAGAGATACGAACGATCCTTTTTAGCGATTCAAAATGGACATGAATTATCTGGCGTATCGAGATGTGCAGGACGCATCTTCCCGTAAAGAGTTTTGTACAGAGTAAAACCGTACCGATAGTATAAGCTATGGCTGTGGCCCACGCCGCGCCAGCAACGCCCCATTTTGGGAAAGGTCCTACACCGAATATCAATAACCAATTAAAAAGGATGTTGATACAATTAATGACAAGCGTTGCCTTCATCGGCGTCTTCGTATCACCCGCCCCGCGTAAAATTCCACTGCACGCAAGAATTATCAGGCGAAAAACAACGAACCCTCCAACAATTTGAAGGTATCTCTTGCCGAGGTCTGAAACCTGCGGCTCTGCGCTCATCACAATCAACATTTTGTTTGCATATATGAGAAAAAATGGCGTAATGATAATACCCATCGCGAGTGCTAAAAAAATGGCCTGCGCCCCGATAACCTGTGCTTGATCCTTTTCTTTTGCGCCAATATGTCTTGCAACAATAGAGGCTGAGCCTATATTGAGTGAGGAAAAGATCATAGTAATGGTAAAGGAGAGCGTACCAGCCAGGCCCACTGCGGCAAGGGCATCAGTCCCCAACCGTCCGACCATAACTGCGTCAATGATAAACACGCTCATATGCAAGAGATTTTCAATAGCGACGGGCATGCTCAGCTTAAAGATGTTTTTGTTGAGGTTTTTTTCTGTAAGGTCAAGAAGAGGCATAAATTAGTAGTTTCGATAAAAATTCAAAAGTGAAAAGTCAAGCTGCAAAATGGCAAATTAAAATTTTATAAATGAAATAATACTAATTATTTAAGCGGGTTACAGGGCGGCATGGATTATTCCCCTCCCAAGAGGGGACTTTCTAATTTAAAATATTTACGCAGTAATCTGTCGGCGAGAGGAGTCAATTCCCTGATTGGCCAGGGCATCGGCGCAGACGTTTTCCTCTCTGCATACATGCTGAATTTTCCACTCAGGTATTTTTCCAAGGAGTACCGTAAGTTCATGATAGAGGGGTAGAATGTTTTGGCTTTTTACACGGTAAGCGCCGTTGATTTGTCTAACCAGGAGTTCACTATCGGTTTTAAAAGTTACCCTTCGGGCATTATAGGCAACGGCCTTTTGCGCTGCCAGTATCATGGCCTGATATTCAGCAACATTATTGGTAGACTCTCCGATAAATTTGCATATTTCCTCAAGCAGATGATAATCCTTGCCAAAGATGGCTACACCAATACCAGCCTTGCCAGGATTCCCCCTGGAAGCCCCATCGGTATGTATGATAAGGTCAGTAGCCTCTTTCTCTTTGTGCTTCGCAGTTTCGTGATGCGATTTATGAATATCGGTGGGTTCTTTTCTTAGTTTAGATGTGAAAATGTCTTGAAGGAGCGCATCGATCATTTCTTTCGTGACAGAGGGATTTTCCTTTATGAGTTTTTCTCTATCCAGGTATTGAGATATCAGTGTTACTAATTTTTGGGGAGATATATTTCCCATCTACGGCAGCCTCCTTGAATGGAATATTTTAAATGATTGCCTCTATTCTAAAAATCAATTTTATGAATAGCAAACATTTTTAAAGAATCAATTAAAGAAACTGCGGATTTTTTCTTGAAACGATGCATGTTTCAACGTAACATAATCGACAATCATGGTATACATTTGAAAATTTGTAATAGTTCACCGCAAAGACACAAAGCACGCAAAGGTATCATTATTTAGAAAGTACATGATGAGAATTTCTGAAAAACTTTGTGATTTTGTTAGAGAAAATAATCTCCTATGAAGTTTTTTCTTTGCGTTCTTTGCGTCTCTGCGGTGGGTTGAACTTTTACGATAATTTTATATGAGCGACCATCTTATTACAGAAATCCTGAAGATCGAGGAAGAGGCCGACCGCATTGTAAATGAAGCCAAGCTGAAGGCCAGAGAGATTATTGCCGATATTCATAATGAGGTTGAATCTATCAAAACTACTTATGAAAATGAATATCGTCAAAAATTGGAGATAGTAAAGGCAAGAATTCATGAACTACAAAAGTCTGAAGAAGAAGGGTTGAGAAATGAATCAGAAGCGCTAAAAAAGAAACTCCTCCAGGTAAACAGGAAGAATGTGGAGAATGCCGTAGCGTGGGTAGTAAAACACATTTACGAGAGCTAATATGGCTATTGACAGACTTAACAAATTAACTATCTTGCTCCCCACAAAAGATTCCCGGTGGTTTCTCAGTCGACTTTATCAATTGAATGCCGTCCATATCATAGACACATTTTCACACTTTGACAATTCTTCTATTTCATACTTCCAGAGATTTCCTACGGTAGTCGAAGAAATAGAGAAAAATATCCAGAAGTTAAATACTATCCTCTCTATCTTGAAAATATTTAGCCAAAAAAAGAAAAGTTTTGTGGAAGGTATCTTTCCAATCCCAATGCAAGTCACTCAACAGGAATTAGATCAGGCATTCTCCCAAATGGATATTGAATCCATCCACAAAGAATGTCAGGTTCAATACGAAAAATATTCGGCTTTGCAAAAACAGCACAAGCAGCGAAAAGAGGAAATAGACAAACTTACCGATTTTTTACCTCTGGCGGATGAAGTTGCTCGAATCGGGAGTATTCGGAATGTCTCATTCTTTTACTGTAAAGGATCAGAGGCTCGATGGAATCGGTTCTTGAAGGATGAGCCGTCCTGTGAGTATTTTGCATGGCAGATTGTTTCAAAAACCGATGAGAAATTAAAAATCCTTTTGGCATATTTAAACCACGATAAAGACGCTGCACTCAAGATAATCGCAAAATTCGATCTTAAGGAGATGCCTTTCCCTGTCTTACCAGGTAATATAAAAGACCACTTTGACAAATTGGTCTCGGAAATGACCAATGTGGCTCGAGAAGAGAGCCTCATTCATCAGCGACTCATTGAGTTATCCCACGAATGGCGTTCTCTGGAAATTCTATTGGGATATTGGGAAAACGAGCGAAACAAGATGATTGCTCAGCGCAGATGTGCCATGTCTAAAAGGTTCTTCGTATTGATTGGATATGTTAAAACAACAGACAGGTTAAGACTCGATTCAATGCTCGGTAACGAATTTCCGCATGCATCGGTTTTTTATGAAGAACCGTCACCGAAGGATAGAGTGCCCGTTTCTATAACACTCAACAGGTTTTTTAAACCTGCACAACTATTAATTAATATGTTCGGGTTGCCCAATTATTTCACATTCGATCCAACACCCTTTGTCATCGTATCTTTTTTAATCTTCTTCGGGCTTTGTTTTGGTGATGTATTTTATGGGTTATTTTTAACCGCCTTTTCTGCATGGATGGTCAGAAAATACAGGCGCTCGGAACCGCTTTCCAACTTCATGAAACTTTTCCTTTATGCCGGTATTAGTACCATAATTTTTGGCGCCCTGACTGGTGGATGGGCGGGAGACTTATATAATCCGGTGTATTTAGGGGAAGGGAACCTTTTGTTAAAAGTAAAAGAAAGGCTTATGCTCCTCGATCCCCTTTCAAAACCTGTTATCGCACTCTTAATTGCTATAGGATTGGGTGTATTAAATCAATTTTATGGTATCGCGCTCAGGATGTATGGAGAAATTTTAAGGAAGAATATCCTGAATGCCATATGTGACGGGTTATTGTGGCTCATTATGCTGCCAGGATTTTTGATTTTGATATCAACCATTTTCCTGAAAGTGCCGGGTTATCTTGTCAGTATCGGGAAATACCTTGCAATTATTGGGGCGGCTGGATTGATCTCGACACAGGGACGCAACGAGAAGGGGATTGCCGGCAAAATTTTTACAGGGATTGTTAGCTTATATGGTATTGTGGGTACTTACGGGTGTTCCAGTTTTATTGGAGACGTCCTTTCCTACACCCGTATCCTGGCGCTCAGCCTTACAACTACAATTATCGGCATGGCATTTAACATCGTAGCGTCATTATTTAAGACGGGGACGTTTATTGGCATGATACTATTTATAATTACCCTTGTAACGGGTCATATGTTTAATTTTGCGATGAGCATTCTCGGCGCCTTTATTCATCCGGCACGATTGATCTTCCTGGAATTTTTTGGAAGATTTTACGAAGGAGGCGCCACTGGGTTCCAGCCTTACGGTTTTGGCAACCAGCGAATAATTTTAAAAAAACACACTTGATGATTATCTTGCAATGGTGGAAGATCACTGATGAAATAAAACCATTTACTTGACGGAATAAAAGAACAATAACACAATCCCTCTCCATTGATATTTATCATTATTTTATGCACTAAAGGGAGCGACAAAAGTATTTCCCCTCCTTGCGAAGGAGGGGATGAAGGGGTGGTTAGCAAATATGACAGAGATATTCAATAAAAAAGAATTTATATGAGGAGTATAAAATCATGATAGAATTACTGAAGTTTTATTTTGTGCAAACGGGGTTTGGCGGGGTTGTCATTGGCGCTATTGTTGTAGTTACATTGAGTTGTCTCGGTTCTGCAAAGGGTATTTGGATTGCCTCGTCTCAGGCGGCAGGCGTCCTCTCTGAAAAGCCCGAACTTTTTGGGAAGATGCTCGTACTCATGGCTATGCCGGGTACACAGGGTTTTTACGGCTTCATCTGTGCTATTATAATTGCATTGCGTACTGGTATTATTATTGGAAATATAAATGTATCTGCGGCCGTTGGTGTTTCAATTTTCCTCATTGCTATATGTACGGGCATTGTAGAATATATAACGGCAGTCGTTCAGGCCAAGGCCGCGACGGCGGCTATCAATCTTACAGGGAAACAACCCGAAGAGGGTGGGCGTGCCATCCTGATCCCCGCGCTTGTTGAAACCTATGCCGTTATTTCCTTATTGATTTCTATCTTGATGATTACGTGGTTGACCAAAGAAGTGGGGTTGACATTTACTCCACCAACGCATATTTTGCCCGGTATTTGACAGATACCTGTTTTTAAATTAGGCATTCGGCGACTATTTCTATTTGCATGTAGGGGTAATTCATGAATTACCCCTACCAGATTTAAATTCCTGAACCATTAACTTAACGTTATGTAAAGATATTGCCATATGTCCATCGAACGGATCAGAAATTACATTATAGAAAATGCCAAAAAAGAGGCTGCGCAAATTATCAAAACGGCTGAGGAACAGTTTCGTAATGAGACCGAATCGGCAAAACTCTCCTTAGAGAAAAAATACCAGGAAATATTACAGGCCGATGAAAAGCGCCTCATGGAAGATATGAAGAGGTTTTTGGGCAAATTAAAGAGTGATTATAAAATGGAATTGCTGAAGGTTAAAAATAGGGTAAT
>JANLHY010000360.1 GCA_024653795.1 Candidatus Brocadiaceae bacterium
TACAAGCAATGGAAAAGTTATGGGACTCATTATGCAATAAAGAAGAAATCGAATCTCCGGAATGGCATAAAGACATTCTCCAAGAAAGAAAAAAGAAAAAGCTAACCATTTAATTCAGGTGTCGCTAAAAAGGGTGGATTCCGGGGACACCATACTTAATTATTGACTCAGTGTTGAAAAACGGCTAAGATTCCCCTATGTCCAGGATCGCTCGTGCGGTAGTCCCAGGAGCATGCTTGTCGGCAGAAGCCTGGCCAGAAGGGGCTACAAAAGAAAAGCAAAGATTCCTAAAATTAAGTATGGTGTCCCCAGAATCATTAATCCAGAATTATTTAAGACCTGATATACCCTCTGGACTGGGATTCCGCTGCGTTCCCTCCCCGCCAGTGAGCTTGGACGGTAGATGCAAATATGAAAGGAGAAATAACTATGAAAAAAATAACAGCAACGGATGTTCTTGAATTATCAATTCCGGAAAGAATTCAATTGGTAGAGGATATATGGGATACGATAACTGCACAAGCCGCTTCTGTTGAATTAACCGAAGGGGAGAAAAGAATAATTGATGCGCGATTGGAGAAGTATCACCAAAACC
This sequence comes from Candidatus Brocadiaceae bacterium, assembly GCA_024653795.1. Classification (GTDB taxonomy): domain Bacteria; phylum Planctomycetota; class Brocadiia; order Brocadiales; family Brocadiaceae; genus Wunengus. Next base: position 596 of record JANLHY010000360.1, read on the forward strand.
CTGAATTAGGCTCTCCATGGAAAGATGTTTATAAAAGGATAGTAGGCAGACAATGAAATATAAGGTCATTGTCATGCCCGAAGCCGAAGATGACTTAAAGGAAGCCTTTTCTTGGTATGAAGATAACAGGACGGGGTTAGGACATGACTTCCTTTTGCAGGTTGATGCAGGAATAAACTTTATAAAAAGAAATCCTGACGTTCATCCGATAGAATACAAAGGAACAAAAAAACATCTCATCAAAAGGTTTCCATACAAAATTATTTATCTTGTTGAGGAGGAAAAGATAGTAATCCTTGCTGTAATTCATGGTAAAAGAAACCCTGTTTTAATAAAGAAGAGAATAGATAGTATCTAACAAGAAAATCCAGCGGACGGGCGAGTCCCCGCCGCTGATTTTGCTCGTTAGGCGTCTTTAGCATCTCATGTAAAGAAGGCCAAAGGGGTCAGGTCTTTAATCTTGCTGTTGAAGCTGGTTTTTTTTATCAAGAAACAGGACACGATTTGTGTCAGTAATAAATATGAGTTCTCTTGCGTTGCCTCTTGATGTAACGTGGTAAAATGCCCTATCAAATTCTATTCTTAAAGGTCTTGCCATGAAGCGCAATCTATCTCTTGCACAACCTTATAACAAGATTAAAGACCCCATTTACGCTGCAACTGGCGCTGACCCAGATCATTCTATTGGCGAATTTAGATACATTACTTTCGGCGTTTCGGAACGAGGTCGGTTATTAGTGGTCGCACACACCGAGCGAGGCGAG
>JANLHY010000384.1 GCA_024653795.1 Candidatus Brocadiaceae bacterium
GCTGCTCGACAGGACTGAAGAAGGCGCATGGCTTATTGAATTTAACAAAAAGAATACTGTAAAAGAACTCCTTAATCGAATTGGGGAAATGCCCCTTCCTCCCTATATAAAGCGCGCCAAAAATCAAGACACATTATTTTCTTTAGACAGAGAAAGATATCAGACGGTGTTTGCTCAAAAAGAAGGAGCAATCGCCGCCCCTACGGCAGGCTTGCACTTCACAAAAGACACACTTGAGAAGATACAGAAACGCGGGGTAGAAATAGGGTTTGTCACGTTACACGTTGGTTTGGGTACGTTTTTGCCAATCAAAAGAGAAGACATCCGTGACCATCTCATGCACAAAGAATATTACGAATGTTCGGAAGAGATTATCCAAAGAATAAAGAGGACAAAAGAACTGAATCGACGTGTAATCGCAACGGGGAGCACTTCCTGCCGTGTTCTTGAGACGATTGCCAGAAATGATAACTCATCGCAACTCTCTGGTTGGACAAACTTATTTATATATCCTCCTTATAATTTTAAGTATGTTGATGTTTTGCTAACTAATTTTCATCTTCCCAAAACCACTTTACTACTGCTGGTTTCCGCCTTTGCAGGAAGGGAAAACATCTTGAATGCTTATGAAACAGCCAAAAATAAAGGCTATCGATTTTTCAGTTATGGCGATTGCATGATGATTATTTAGAAAACAATTATCTTGATGAGTGGAAAATCTATGGGGGAAAACACCATTTCTTTAACACCGAATGCCAGATTAGTACTTGGGAAAAGGTATTTAAAGAAAGATGCTGCAGGCGATCCTATTGAAACGCCTGAAGATATGTTCCGGCGAATAGCCAAAAACGTCGCATCAGCAGATTTAATTTACGATAAAAAAGCAGATATTGCATCCCTAGAAGAACAATTTTACGATCTTTTCATTAATCTTCTTTTTATGCCGAACTCCCCCACACTAATGAATGCGGGTAGAGACCTTCAGCAATTATTTGGATGTTTTGTGCTTCCTGTCGAAGATTCTATTGAGAATATTTTTGAGACGGTAAAGCAAGCAGCGATAATCCACAAAAGTGGGGGAGGCACAGGTTTCTCCTTCTCTCGGATTAGACCCAAAAACGATTGCGTAAGCACATCCGGTGGTTTTGCCAGCGGTCCTATATCTTTTATAAAGGTCTTTAATGAGGCCACAGAGGCCATTAACCAGGGAGGATTCAGACGGGGTGCAAACATGGCCGTGTTGCGTGTAAATCATCCCGATATCCTCGATTTTATCCATTCCAAACAACTCGAAGGTGTATTGACAAATTTTAATATATCCATTGGGATTACCGATGCATTTATGCAAGCTGTTGAGAAGAATCAGGATTTTCCACTGATCAGTCCCCGAACAAGAGCGGTTGTAAAAACCGTTAATGCAAAACAGCTTTTTGATCAAATTATACATTCCGCCTGGGAGAATGGTGAGCCAGGCGTCTTATTCCTGGACACCATTAACACCGCCAATCCCACTCCGCTTCTTGGAGAAATAGAAGGAACTAATCCATGTGGAGAACAACCTCTACTACCCTTCGAAGCGTGTGTTCTGGGGTCTGTCAATCTCTCCAGAATGGTTAAGCTAACTCATGCAAAATATGAAATTGACTGGAATCGCCTTGAAACAGTAATACAACGTGCCGTACGCTTCCTGGACAATGTTATCGATGTGAATAAATATCCGTTACCCCAGATCGAGCATCTGGCAAAGGGAAACCGGAAAATAGGCTTAGGTGTCATGGGACTTGCCGATTTATTAATAAAATTTGGTATTTCATACAATTCCGAGGAAGCAATTCGTTTTACTGACAAACTCGTATGTTTCTTTTCTCAAAAGGCAAATGAAGCATCAGTCGAACTTGCCGCCAAACGCGGTGTCTTTCCGAATTATCAGAAAAGCATTTATGCTCAAAAGAATGGGCTGGGATATAGAAATGCAACACGGACGACTATAGCGCCAACAGGCACTATCAGTATCATCGCAGATTGTTCCAGTGGCATTGAACCCTTATTTGCGATTGCTTACAAACGCCACGTTTTGGTAGAGGAGGGGCTACCCGAAATAAACGCATTTTTTGTGGAAGTTGCAAAAAAACGGGGTTTTTATTCAGAAAAACTTATTGAAAAAGTCTCAAAGGAAGGATCGATACAAAACATTAATGATATCCCGGAAGACGTCAAAAAGGTATTTATTACTGCCAGGGACGTCTTACCGGAACAGCACGTAAAGATACAGGCAGCCTGTCAGAAATATATTGATAATGGTGTTTCGAAGACTATCAATTTCCCAAAAAATGCTACAGTCGACGACGTTGAAAAGGTCTTTTTATTAGCTTATAAAAGTGGTTGTAAGGGTATTACTGTATATAGAGACAAAAGCCGCATATCACAAGTTCTTTCAATAGAATGCACCTGTGCAAAACAGTTTATAAACGACAACTCCTTTAAACCACAGCATTAACGCAGTACTGCAAATATTTCTTGTGATTCTACCGGTTCAACAATAAAATCGTCCGCACCGCTTACAAGATAATCACAGCGTTCCTGAAGGTTTTTGGAAATTACAATACTCTCGATATTGAGGAAATCCTTTTTTGTATTCATGAGAAATTGACATCCCTCCGTGCCCGTAATTTCTGCATCCACAATAATAAAATCAATTTTATATCTCTTTAAAACAATAAATGCACGTGCCGTATCATCCACAAAATATAATTTTAACCCCTTTTCTTTTGATGCACTACATAAGAGATTTTTAAGGACCTCTTTTCTACTCAGTGCTAATATATTGAGGCTTTCTGATCGGCTCTTTTTGAAATCGATACCAAACATGCTTATGTATAGTAATTTCTTATGTACTGATTCTAAAATAATATGAAACTCTTCGTCATTAAAGTTTTTTGTAAGATAATTATCTACTCCCAATGATAAAATATTTTTCCAATCTTCAATAGTATCTATCTCGACTATCAGCCCCACGTGAGGGAATTCCATCTTAGTGTCTTTTAGCAACTCAAATTCATTAATTTTGGCAGTATCAATGTCTGAAATAACAATGTCAAATTTGTTTTTCCGTAATAACGCAATTGCTTGTTGTTTTTGATTAGCTTTGCAAACAACATATCCCTGTTTTAATAAGATTTCTTCCAAACGTTTGGACAGCGCCTCTTTAATAGACACAACTAAAATCCTGGTTCCTTCCTTTCTAGCCAGTCGTTTGTCAACAAGTGTCCGGTTTTCTTCCTCTTTCGCTAATTCTACCACTCTCTCGCTTTCAATTGACTGAGCGCCAATATCATATTTGAGACCCGTAGGTGTCGGAAACTCAGCTACTCTTCTTATTTCAACATAAACTTTCTTTTGAGGATTTTTATAAACATGTCCAGACACCATGGTGGATGGTAATTGAAATGTCACTACCAATATGTCAGAAGGCATGAATGTTTGATTGGTTATAAACCGTAACCCTCGTTTAGAGATATCCTTTATGGTTATTGGTATCTCCTTCGACACTTCGGATTCTTGTTTTTTTACAACGGAACAAACTCCTTCAAGTTCCATATCAAATCGTTTATCCCTGCGCCGTTCCTCAATTTTAACAGGCTCCTCTGGCGGAAATATTAAAATCGGTTCTTCAGTCGATTTATGCAATGTTTCCAAGGTTTGAATCAAGTCCGCAACAAAGCATTGAGCCTTTTTAAGTTCATCAAGTGGTAATTTTAGCAGGGGTTCTTTCCAAGATTCGACTTGCATGATGATTCCTGTAATAAAACTATGTTTATGTAATGGCTTGTTTAGAAATTTTCACTTCGGCCGTTCAAGGTTGTATCAACTTGTTAGTTTTTCCTTCAAATACATTTGAACCTTTTTCCCATCCACTACGCCACTATATTTGCCCATAATGAGTTTCATTGCCGCCCCCATTTCCCTGGCAGTGAATTTATTTGTTTCGATGACCTCGCGAACAATTCTTTTTATTTCATCATCTGACAATTGCCTGGGCAGATATTCCTCAACAATTGCAATCTCGCCATACAGCTCTTTTACTTTATCAGGCAAATTGAGCCTCTCATATTCTTCACGTGTCTTGTTCAGTTTCTTGTAATATCCACGAACAACCTCAACGTAATCGATCTGATCCCTGGGTTTCCCGGAGGTATCAGCTATCTTAATGTCGGCAAGTATCATGCGCAACACGGACGTCCTTAATTTGTTCTGCGCCTTCATGGAAACCTTCAGATCTTCCGTTATCCGTTCTTTCACGTCCATAGCTTACTCCTCCTTAAATGAATATCCTCCCACCTTGTGACCGCAGTTAGGGCAATACAAAGGTGTATCCTGGTAATACTTCCCACAATATTTACAAGGGGTTAAGATTTCTATTGGCTTAACCTTCTTTGCCCTTACAAACAAATAAAGGGGCAAGAATACAATCATCAGTAAAAACACGCCCAGCATCCAGCCAACAGTCGGAAGGGTTTTGTATCCTTTATTCTTTGCATCTATATACACCCAAACAGCCACTGCAGCTGCAATGAGTAATCCAATAAATCCCATAAAATACCCTTTCAAATTTTAGAAAATATAACACATACGATGCATTCAGTCAATCAATTATCCTAACACAAACAAATTTGAAAGGAAAGAAAACGGAGAGGAAAATAACACTATGGAATTTTTAGTTTAGTACGCGTGATTTTTTAAGGTACTGTAAGTATGGTGATTATTTTGAATACAAAGATGGCAAAATCTGCTCAAAATAGCAGGTTTCAATCCTCATCCAGCCCGAAGGCTGGATGCTACCCAATTCTCACTACCTGGAAGCACTTGTTTCAATCCACGCTCCCGCGCGGGGAGCGACCTGTCTGTTTGCGCAACGTGCCGTCCGTTGCCCTGTTTCAATCCACGCTCCCGCGCGGGGAGCGACTCGGCACGTATTTTGGATCAACGGCAATGTCCTCGTTTCAATCCACGCTCCCGCGCGGGGAGCGACTTTGCCGTGATATCCGGTGTTCATCTGACTCCAGTTTCAATCCACGCTCCCGCGCGGGGAGCGACTTGACATACGCCATACAAGATGTAGTATAAACCAGTTTCAATCCACGCTCCCGCGCGGGGAGCGACCCGCCGTCGGAGTAGGACGCAAAATCGAAAAGAAGTTTCAATCCACGCTCCCGCGCGGGGAGCGACGAAACTGGCGGCTGTGGCACAGAGTACGCAGTTAGTTTCAATCCACGCTCCCGCGCGGGGAGCGACAAACAATTCTCCATGCTAATGACGAGAACAAAGCGTTTCAATCCACGCTCCCGCGCGGGGAGCGACGGAAGAGGTCAGTAGGCCGGTACATCTCTATTTGTTTCAATCCACGCTCCCGCGCGGGGAGCGACGCCGAAGTCTGGCGGGGGCGTAGGGGGTGGAAATGTTTCAATCCACGCTCCCGCGCGGGGAGCGACGCGGGACAATGTGAAGGCATACGGCGACAAGATTGTTTCAATCCACGCTCCCGCGCGGGGAGCGACAATCACTGGGGTTGCTAATGCAATTACCTACGACGTTTCAATCCACGCTCCCGCGCGGGGAGCGACCCCCTTACTCATAACTTACCAAATATAAACAACTTCCTTGCTATTTTGTGCGGATCCATCATTTTTCACCTTAAAAAATCTTCGGTCGTTAAAGGACATTTTGCTAACATCGCTATTTAAAACATCTTTCAAGCACTGCGAACCATGCATGAAAATCATGTGAACTTCAGGTTCGCAGCAGCATTTTAGACAATCAACGGGCCCTCCTGATCAACGGACGCCTTTGCGCCGACATGCTCTACGCGATGCTTCCAGTTAGACCCAAGATAGTAAAATCTCAGACTGTCTTTCTTTGGATCAATTTCTGAAATTAACCTATCTTTCAGCATCGCCCATTGCGCCGGGTCAACAATACATTCAAATACAGAGTATTGAACCCTTTGCCCATAATCCTTGCAGGCGCGCGCTACCCTGCGCAGACGACGCTGTCCGGTATCATCTGCTGCAACATCATAACTTATCAGCACAAACATATTTCACCTTCTAATCTCCTATTCATCCTTCGACAGGCTCAGGACGAGCGTGTAAATAATTATCCGTGCATGGTGAGCCTGTCGAACCATCACTTCCAAATAAATGGCGGATAATTGTCCATATCCCCGCGCAGATAACGCGCCATGAGCAATGCCTGCACATAAAAAAGAATTCCAATAGAAACCTTCTCCTTTAAAAACGGATGCTCTATCTCCTCCTGCTTACGCTTCTGATATGCAACCAGAACAGTCTTCCTCGTGTCATCATCCATCCATACGGCGCCTGATTCTTTTTTCTGAAATCCCTTTCCCTGCACCTGACAAAGGTTGATAAGCGAAAGAGCCAGACGGTCAGCGAAGAAAGGCCTAAACTCCTCCATAAGGTCAAGCGCAAGTCCGTATCTGCCGGGACGGTCTCTGTGCAGGAAACCGACGGCAGGGTCAAGCCCCACGGTCTCAAGCGCTGAACGCACATCATGCATCACAATGGTATAGAGAAACGACAGCAGGCAGTTTACATTATCCATCGGAGGCCTCCGGTTCCGCTCATGGAATCTGAAATTATCTTTCTGTGAGGTAATAAGATGATCAAAGACACTAAAGTACGTATATGCCGACTCTCCCTCTATCCCCCGTAATACATCCAGCGTCAATTCAGAACTCAACCTCCTCATGTAATTAGCGAGCCTTTGCGAAGCCTGCGAAATCGCATCAGCATCAATCTTGCCTGAGTGGTCTCTCAGGGCGCGCTGAAGTACGGTGCGGCAGTTGGCTATCTTGCCTGTCAATACTGCCTGCGCTATTGAGGCGGAAGTTTTCAAATCATCGGCTCTACGATATTGTTCACGCCTCAGGAGGACATTGCCGGACACGGGACCCTGAACCTTTGCAAGAAAATCTCCGTTCTCTGTGAGAAAACTAACAGCTACACCGCTCTCAGCACAGAATCCCATTAGGTATGGACTGCAGGATATTTGCCCAAAGCAGACAATCCCGCCGAGTGTGTGAATAGGTAAACGCAATCGTATTTCATTATCTGCTTTTATTACAACAGTTTCGCCTTCTTTAAATAAATACGAACCCTGCGTTGTTACAAATAGAGTATTAAGAAGTTTTTTCATTTCTTGTCCTCGGTGTCATTCCGCACCCCGCATCAAGTACGGGGCAGGCTCATGCGGAATCCAGTAGTTCCCCGTTTCCACGAGGACGACGTCTGGATTCCTGTTCCCCGATTACTACATTCGAGGACAAGTTACACGGGAATGACAAAGTATGAACTCTAACTTTTGTGTCCCTCTGTAGTTCATTCCTCCATGACCTTCAAAAGATAATTACTCGCCTTACTGCTTACCTTTGGCAGGCAGAGGTCAACCAGCGAACAACGCTCGCATTTTTTAGAATATTCGGCTTTCGGTGTAATGCCGGATGCAATAAGCTCATGCAGCTTCTTTGCTGCTTCCTCTGTCGCAGTTCGCAATGCGCTGTCGAATTTCACATCAAGCCTGTGCCGCGTCTGCCCATAAAAGAGGGCACCTTCTGGTATCTCAACATTCATCATCTCTTCAAGACACAATGCCTGAGCGCAAAGCTGAACCTTGTCGCAATTGCCACCTTTGGGTTTTCCCCGCTTATACTCCACGGGAAAGGGAATCCACTTATCGCTATTCCCGTTTAAATACATAACGGGACAAGGTTTGTGAAACTCCACCACATCAGCCTTGCCAATTAATCCAAGCCTTAAAGACCGCATCGGCACGCCATACTCAATGCGGATATTCCCTCTCGATTCACGATTTGCCGTGTCGACCTTGTCGTGCATAATCCTGCCCTCTGCCGTAAACAAGTTTTCGCTCCAGACCTGCTCAATGTGAATCAAAGCACACTGCCGTTCGCAGAATACAAGATGCTGCAATGCTGAAAGTTGAATAAGTTCATCCTCAGTGTAAAAATATGTCCTATTAGTCATATAAGACCTATTCCCTTCTTTTACGCGCCTGTGAGCGCGCATTATAGAGTCTTTCCGTGAACCCGCCCTCTTTCAGGAACTCCTTTCCCAAAGCCCGCAGTTGTTGGTCAAGCAGGTAGTTTGCCTGATGAATCAGGCAGATCATAGTGTTTGCAGCAACTTCTGGAGGCGAAGCCTCCAGATAGGTCTTATAAGTCGTATAAGACCTATTCTTTTCATAAGCAAGCGCTCTTATTTTTTGAGCTTGCTCATGATCTTTTCCCCAAAGTAGCAACCCTTTCTGCCTCAAAAAATCCTGAAAATCAAGGAGCAGTTCTTCAAGGCTTGCCCGCGCCACGCCGACGAGCTTCAACTCAGTTTTCTTAGAAGTGCCTGATGCCATACTCCCCTCTGCGATATTTTGCTTGCCGCTGCGCGCCGCCTGCACCATCTGGTCATGGGTGCGGGAACGGCGGTCAATAAAACGGTCGCAAAATACTATCGTGGCGTCATAGACAATCTCTGACATTTGGTAAGACAGTAGCTCCCGATATCCTCCATGCGGCGGGATGATCTGAGAAAAGTCTTTTGGGTCAGTCATTTTGCGTTCTCTTCTTTAATCAAATTATCTTTGGCAAACATTAGACATTCACAGCCGCATAATCACCAAATTCATCTGTCGTTATGGTAGCAGGGAGGCCGGTCTTGTCGAGGGATATTTTGTAGCACCCCATATCTCTGGCCTTTTCCGGTCTCTCGACTTTGACGCCGTTTTCCTCTTTGCCTATGAATTCTACCTTGAGCCGCTCCAGTGTCTTGTGAACAGCCTCGTCGCCATCTTTTACTGAACTATGCGTAAAGAACACTCCTTTCTGCATAATCATTGATCCAATAGGTCTGGCCGTGCTTTCGTCATTTAGGAACAGGGTTTTCGTTGCTTCTTTTAACAAATTCAAATCCTCAACAGAAAATCCCGTCCCCTTGTCACCTTCAGCAAGCCTGGCACTGACAGATCCTTTGGCAACATATACCGCAAAGGGAATTCGTTTCTTACGCCCCATTTCTGTCTGCTTGTCCGGTTTCTTAGGATCGAATTTTGTTGGGCACACGCGTGTTATTTCGTCGTCTTCGACGACAATAGGGGCGACACTCTTGGCATATTGAATGCTCACCGGTCCGCGAATCTGGCTGACTTTGGATTTAGTTTTTTTCTGTGTGTTTGTTGCCTGGCCTTCTTCGCCTTCGGATTCAGAATCGCTTGTCAAGACACCGCCAAAAGCTCTTATATCAAAGAACTGTTTGCACAGGCGACGTCTCTCATAGTTCGCTTTATCCTTATCCGTCTTTAGTTCCTTGTATTCTTTTTCCTTTCTTATTGTATCAAGCGCATCTCCGAGGGTTTCTCGCAGATATGTCCCTGAACGAACCCATATGTCATGACCGTCATTAAGTTCTTTCATCATTTCAACGCGGTTTCTAATCTTCCGTTTTAGACACACATCAGTTATGAAGCCGTGCCCTGTATATGCATCCATTCTTGGCCGATTGTCATAACCAGGGTCACCATTAGGGTTGGCGTTATCAACGCTGAAGACGAGGACAAAGTCAACACGGCTCTTAATTAGATTTTTTGAAGTATCTGTGTTCATAGTTATGCTCCTTTTTTATTTATTTTTTTATTTGTGGTTCAATATTACTATCATTATCGCCGGCTTTCTTGGCTGCTGCCTTTAGTTCGCCACGCTGGTGCCAGTAACCCAACATGAAAGCAAACTGATCCACGCCATTTTCCGGCAGTACTTCCCCTTGCCCGCTATCGCCATCATTCAATTTGACCTTGTTGAATATCTCTGTAAACCACTCGCTGTCTGCTTTGTGCATATCGTAACAGAGACAGTTTTTATAAAGCTGCACCAGCGTTTGTCTGGGCATATCGATAGCAGCAGAAAACAATTTGTCAGACAGGGTTGGCCCCCAGTTTCTCCCCCGCTTCTGGACATTCTCGCACAAAGCAAATAAGCGCCCTACAAGATAGCCGACATCACTTATACTTATATCAAGTCCCATTCCATAACCCTCCTTTCCTGTAATTGCTTTTAGATAGTGCCTGGCACATCCTGCGGCAATAGCAAGCAGGGCCAAGTATTCTGAACGTTTTTTTCCCGTCCGTTCTAAATGTTTGTCCTTAATAGCTTTCTGTATTACCAATCGGCATAGATCAGCAGGCAGCGGGCGACCGGACACAATGACATCTACGACCTCACGGTCCCATACCAGTCGTTGCTTCTTCTCAGACTTGATACCGGCAGCAGAGAGAATATCCATCAATGTAGGACAGAACTCACGAGCTTCATCTTTTTTGTCGAGGTACTGCGGAGGGATCAATATCTTGGTGCGACTGACAAAAAGGCTGGCATTGTCATCGAGAATGCCCATGGTGCCTACATAATCGCCAAGGATTGCATGCCGTCCCTTTCTCCGTAAGAGGAGCGAAAGCAAGTAAAACCGTTTGTCACGGTAACCAGCTTCTTGACCGTTCCTAAACCGCTGTAAAGCTTTGAGCAAATCGCTGCTATCCGCAAGGACCTGGCCCTTGCCTCCTTTGGCCTTTCCTCTTGTGAAAACGCTCTTTTCATTCTGCGGTTTAACAAACTCATAAGCACCGTGGTCCAACTGTTGGCCATCCGATTGCCCCTGGTCAATCCAGATACAAATAACTGAATCTCCGCCGAACCTGACTGACGAGTTTTCGATTAGCCAGTCAAGCGCCTTTGAGTATTTCTCTGCCTCTTCAAACCCAACCTGGGCAGGAAGAGCGCTACCATCGGTTTCCTCTTTTGCATTACCATTGTTAGCTCCTTGACGACTTTTCTGGCGCTTCTTTTCTTTGCCACCATCTGCGTCTTCTTTTTTCTTGCCCGGTTTCCCTCTGTACTCATGGCTCAAATGACCACAATACGTTGCCGCATTATTGAAAGAGATAAGACTGGCACCCCCAACCCTAGGATGGAGTATTCGGGCTAATTTCCGCTGACCATCTACCAAGCTGGTGATCCACCATTCATTCTTGCTCTCCTGAAAGGCTTTCCATTCCTTTTTCACATTCTCCAGCGCATTCACTGGCTTGCCGGATTCACCGGTACTTTCGATCACCCACCGGATATTCGCCTTTGAGGCGGTTACCTGCCACTTATGCTGGTCTTTCTCAAACAGCTTTCCCCCCTTCCCATCAATAATCTTGTCTTTCAGTTCCTTCTCAATGGCTATCCATAGTTCATTACGTTTAGCGTCAGAGGAAAGGCAATCATAAATTGCCTTAACCTCTCCGAGCGCATCGGGCTTATAATCATAAAAAGCTTTTATTTGACTCAAATAGGCTTGTCGTCTGGCTTCATCAGGGGGAATTTTATCCTTGCTCTGTTTTCCTTTAGCCAGCTTTCTGGGCACCGTTTGCGATTTCTGCTTCTGTTTTTCAGTTGCGAACTTGCCGAAAATCCACATAGCATTATCCACCAGACCATGTGGAGAATCGTTCCCGCTTGACCGGCAGGTTGAGTTCTCTGTGACGGGGCAATTCACATCGGTATCGCCTTCTTCCTTCATAGAATGTTTCTTATCCTCCGGCGTTTCTTTCGGTTTGCCCAGCCATTTTACGCGGAAAGAGTCATCAGATTTCAAAATGATTTCTACCCAGACCTCCATTTGTTTGAAATATGGGTCTGGCACTGCAGCGTTACACCTTTTGAGTGTATCGTATTGCCTAACAAGCTCAGCAATCACTGCGCTACCCTCCTTTCAAATGTTTGGCGTATGAGCTTAGCATTATCATCCGGATGCGGGTATTCAAGAACACCGTTTTGCACCATTGCATTAAAAAACATCGGTGTATCTGTTCCGTCCTTGGCGGATCCCCACTCCCATCCGTGAAACATTAAACCGATAGACATAGTCAGGCCCGTTTGTCCAATCCGCTTCCAAGCCTCTTGTTGCTCTTCCACAACAGCATTGAACTTGTCTTGTGATTTAAACTCATCAAACTTTGAGTCAATCGGTTCTACAATCGCAGTACATTCCCTTAATCCCAAGAAGACATCACGACGACCTCCTGCTTCTAATGATCGACGAAAAATATCAAGGTGTTTGCCAAGGTTCTCATCTTCAGGCTCCTTGCCCGACCATTCAAAGTGCGCCTCAACTACATAATGAACGTTATAAAGATATGTCTGCATTTTCTGAACTCGCCGATCCGGAGCAATAAATGGACGCTGTGTGATGATTGCATCTTTTACCTCATTTACCTGTATATTCTGATATTGAATTGGATTCAAGATAAGCGCCCTAGTCGGTACCCAGTAAAAAGCGGGTTTTGCATAGATTGACCGCAAGACTCCTGCAAGAGCGCCGAAAGTTGGCACTGGATATGTAAAACGCTCAACGCGAAGGTCAGGCCTTGTAAACAAAGCCCGTTCGGCGCGAACAGTACAAACTAATGGTGGTGATCCTGTTTTCATACAATATAGTCCTCCATTGAAAGTTCATTTGGCCCAAGAATGCCCGTTTCGTTATAATATTTACTGTCTGCCAGCACAAGCCAGCCGCTTTTTGTCTCGACGACAAAGGGCGCAAACTGTGGGAATGTGTCCCTGAAAACCTGCACAGAATATCTCCTGGCCGTCTTGTATTCATCCAACCCCAATACCCCACCTTTGAGTATCTTTTCAACCAACGCTTTTCCTTCCTCTCCATACGGCACCAGAATTGAGACAGTGTCGTTCTCTATGAATCGAAACTCATCGGCAATTGTGGCAAAAGGCACGTCAGCGCCTTCTTCAAGTTTTCGTGGCAATGCAAGACGCGTGATAATCTCTTTTGCGTCCATCTCTAATGCCCGGCTCCAGTACAGTCTCTGGAAATATTCCTCTACCGCTTTGAGCCCGATGGGGTCCTTTTCAGCCTGTGTAAGCGTGGCATCGCCATCAAGGGCAGAAAGAGTGTCGATCCCTGCACGCTTTGCCTCTGTAATATCTCGGAGTCTACGGAGATCCTCTTCCACCCTGAAATAATAGACTTCCCCAGGGTGAGACATCCTGCCTTCCCGATTGCATCGGCCCGCTGCCTGAGCAATAGAATCAATTCCTGCCATGGCCCTGAATACAACATCAAAATCAAGATTCACGCCAGCTTCAACAAGCTGGGTGCTGATAACAACAGGGGCTTTAGTTCCTATCTTACGGCAATAGGAGGTCAGCAGTTTGACAATTCCGATAACATCCTTTCGATGCTGAGGACACATGCTGGTTGAGAGGTGCCACACTCTGTCCGCCACACTTTCGTTCTTCTTTAGTTCTTTGAAGATTGCCTTAGCGTTGCTCTTTGTATTAAGAATACATAGCACACTTTTACTCTCGCGCACCTTCGCTATTACTCTATCTACGATTTCAGGAACACAGAGTGGCTTCTCGGAATCAACTGGACGAACCCGGACTCGGCTCAGTGCGATAAAATGTTTATGAGGGTCTGTGATTATGGGACGGATTTTCGTAACACCAATCCTATGATTATCCAGCGCTTCTCCATCAAGTCGCCTTGAATCAAGCAGCGGCTGTGTTGCCGTGCAGAAGACAACAGAGCAGTTGTAATTAGTGACAAGTTCCTCCAATGCCCATGTTACCGCCTTCAGATACCGCACTGGGACAGTTTGTGCCTCATCAAGAATAATGACTGCCTGCCTAATTGCATGCAGACGTCTGCAACGGCTTGGCTTAGATGCATAAAAAGACTCAAAGAACTGTACGCTTGTGGTTACAACAACCGGACTTTCCCAATTGTCAGCTAATAATTCACTCTCAACAGTTTCCCTTTTTGGCTCCATATTGCTGTGGTGTTCAAGCACGTTGGTGCTTCCGCTGTCTTGGTCCAATACTTTGCGGAACTCGTCTGCATTTTGATCAATGATGGTCGTGTAAGGCATTACATATATAACTCTGCGCTTACCATAATTGATTGCATGATGCAGGGCGAACCGCAAACTGGCAAATGTTTTGCCGCCTCCAGTTGGAACAGTTAAATCAAAAAAGCCCGGCTCATTCGATGCGGCATCTTTGCACTGCTCTGAGACTTCCTTGCGGACTTTATTGACGATCCCATTCGACGGAAGTGTTCTCAAATGATCTTCGATCCGCTTCAGTAAGATAGGCAGCTCATCTTTCTTTATCGCTATACGTGTCTGCCATTGGTCAGGATTCCCGGCCTGTTCTGAATCAAGTCGGTCTGCATCAACAAGGGCGCTAAAAAGCATTCTTATTGCAAATTGCAGAGAATAAGCATCTCTACCAGATATATTGCCGTCAGAATCAATCCAACGACAGATATAATCAAGATTTTCCTCAGACAAAAGCAAGTTGACCAGGAAATCTGTTTTTTTAGAAATCTCCAGCGAGATATTATTCAGATACGGCTCAACTGTTTTGGTCAGTCGGTGTTCTAATGATGTTCCGTCACCGACAGAAATCCCATTCAACAAACCCGAATGATGTCCCACAACACAATGAGAAA
>JANLHY010000385.1 GCA_024653795.1 Candidatus Brocadiaceae bacterium
CAGATCGAGAAGCGCCCTTACTCCTTTTTTAGGTATAGTCGTCTGTCCCATACAAAAACTTTCTTTAAATAAATTTTTGAGAATAAATTAAACAATTAACTCTGTTTCAAGAGGCACGACTTTGCTTGCATCCACAACCAGCTTACCAGCATCATCGAGAACAATTTCAAAATGATTCAGAGGCCTTGGCGCAGGCCCTGCGAAGTTCACGCCATTTCGATAGTATTTACTCCCGTGACACGGACACTCAAAAATATTCTTTTCCTTCGAAAATTCTACCGCACACCCCAAATGTTGACACACCACAGAAATGGCCTTAAAACTATTGCCATCTCGCACAACAAATATCTTCCTTGCCCTTAGTGTAGTCACAGAGTTTTCAAGAAAAGCCTTTGGTTCTCCGACAGCAAAACGTGGTGAAGGCTCGAAAAGCACTTTGGGATAAAAGAAACCCTTGTATCCGATAATTTGCGATAAATACGCCCCTAACGTGACAAAAAACATTGCCCATCCTGCTAATGTCAGAAAATTTCTCCGTGAAACGGTAAACCAAATTCCCCCCTCTTTTTCTGATGTGCAGCACTTATTTTTATCTTTAGTTTCCATGACACAACCCTCCCACATTAAAAATCTTCATCACAAATTTTGAGTATTCGAATAACGGTAAGAAAATTAGCAAATTTCATTCCTCATTTTAAAACAACATACAATATATAAAATATATACATTAGTTGTTTATTTTCACTCTACTATGAAAATCAGAGATACTGATCTTTATTACGGAATTTCTGTACAACATTTCTTTATTGAAATACACATTGCAGCCCGGAAACAATGTTAATACAATCGAGAAATTTTACACTTTCATGCGTGCCTGTGCGTAGCACGCAGGCAGGTGTGTTTTATTGGTCTGAGGCTTCGCCTCGCTAACCTTATTCTTTATATAAATAGCTACTTCTTGCACACAATTTACAGACTCTTTATATTATATTTATCGATGAAAAAAGTCAAGAATATTTTACTATAACTATAATATACTTTCATGCTTTTTTTATCAATAAACGATAAGCGCCTTCCATGTTCTCTACTTTCACGATTTTATGGCCTTCTTCCTTCACACTCCGAGGAACACTCCTAATAGCCTCCCCATCATCTAGTATTACCTCTAAAACCTGTCCCGAATCCATCATTTCCAATTTTAATTTTGTCTTCACAAAATTAATAGGGCAGAGTACTCCTCTTAAATCAATATAGTCGTCAGGAACAAGCTTTTCATCTTCTACCATTTATTAAATTCTCCAACAGAAAAAATTTTTATAATCAATAATTTCAAATGCCTCTGTAACAGGATGAGACATTACAACAATCTCTTTAGCATAATTTTATTTCTTCTTCTTCGAATTGCTTCTTTTCTTCGTTAAAGAGCCAGGATCTGATATCAATCGCTTCTCCCTTCTCCACAGCAGCAATCATATAAGAATACCCGGCCCATGCATGCTCTGTATCGTAAGCAGAGGGAATCGCAGGATGGTCAGGATGGGAGTGGTATATGCCTATGATTTGAAGCCCTTTTTTAGATGCTTCCTTATCAATCTTTACAAACTCTTTACCTTCTATTTCATATCTGTCGTGGGTTCTTTCTGCATTCTTATTTTGCACAGGACGGACTTCAACCACCTTTTTTTCTGATGTATCTGTGCCAATTAAAAGCCCACAACATTCATAGGGATAACTCTTTTTTACCTGATCCTTTATAAAATGAAGCTTATCATTATCAATCCCTAGCAAAACCTGACTCCCAAATATTCTAACAAACCTGATATTATACACCTGCCCAAAAACTCGTACTCAGATAACGGTCGCCCCTGTCAGGGAAGATCGCGACAATCAACCCTCTGTCGATTTCATTCGCCACTTTCATTGATGCCACTAATGCCGCACCTGAAGAATATCCAACAAAAAACCCCTCTTCAGATGCAAGACGTTTGACGGCTGCATAGGCATCTTCCGTATCCACCATCAACTTTCTATCCGGAAAACGATCATCATATATACCAGGGACAATCGAAGTAGCCATATGCTTCATGCCTTCCAATCCGTGAATTGAAGTAGACGGCTCGACCGAAATCACTTGAATATCGGGATTATATTCCTTCAGTCGCCGGCCTGTTCCCATGAGAGTGCCGCTTGTCCCCAAACATGCTATAAAATGGGTTACCTCGCCTCCCGTTTGCTCCCATATCTCCACGCCGGTTGTTTCGTAATGCGCCTTCCAATTTGAAGGATTATTGTACTGATCGGCATAAAAATACTTTGAAGGCTCTTCATTTACAAGCCTCTTCGCCTCTATCATAGCGCCATCCGAACCAAGTAACGGATCAGTAAACACAATCTTTGCCCCAAAGGCGCGGACAATCATCTTCCGTTCCTCACTAACGTTTTGAGGCATTACCAAGGTTACTTTGTATCCCTTTGAAGCGCCAATGAGCGCATAAGCAATACCCGTATTTCCTGATGTGGAATCCACAATAATTTTGTCTCGGTTTAATCTCCCCGATTTTTCAGCGTCTTCTATAATCCTCAATGCAGGACGGTCCTTAACAGAGCCTCCCGGATTGAACCACTCCGACTTGGCATATATTTCCACGTCCCTATTCTTTAACACGTTGGTAATTCTATTAATCTTTAAAAGGGGGGTATTCCCAATCCTATCCGAAATTGAGCTTTTGGAGATCCGCTTTGATATGCACTTCGAATTTTTTATTACCGTATCGGCCACGACGCTACCTTTTGTCCATTATATAAATAACTGTGTTTCTGCGCCATCAGCTATTTCTAAAAGAGTAGTTAATCCGAGTATATCATCAACCCTGGATTTCACTTTATCCTCTTCCAACTCCATTAATTTCACAGCCGCCGTGCATGCATAGACCTTTAAATTCCCCATCCTTCTTACTTCATTAAGTATCTCTTTGAGAGAAATTGGATTAATCTCCTGTATACGTTTTGACAATCGTCCACCCTCTTCACCAAACTCAGCAGATAATCGTGTGACATCAAACTCATCATTCACAAATCTCTTCAACGCCCAGAAGAACAGGAAAATGTACGTTTCCCTGCCCATCGAGGCCGCAGTAATGGCCAAAGTAACGATCTGATACAGCTTATCGTAGGTGCCGCTATGAGCAAAAATGACGAATTTTTTTTTGTCCTTCATTATCGGGATTGTTTGTCGTCAAATACTTCTTCTATAGTCTTTTATCTCTATTTCAAATCCCCCTTTACTAAAGGGGGATTTAGGGGGATTATTGGATTGTGGTTATGCTGCGCTAGGTCTTTACGAACGCGCTAGCAACCTCTTTTTTAAACTTATCCAAGCCTACACGGTCTATTACGGTACCGATTCGTTCCTTCGGTTTACCGTTTTCTTTGTACCATTTCAGTGTTGCAGATATAAAATCGTTAACCTTATTATCAGGCAGGAAATTGGCTACCTGATCTGCCTCGCGCGGATGTCTTCCATGTTTCCCGCCGGTACGCACCAGCCAACCCTTCTTCTTATCCTTCCAGGCGTCTGTTGGACACGCCCTGATACAATCACCACAATACACACACTTAGACTCGTCAAACATCGGCTTTCCTTCTTTGTCAGAAACAATTGCGCCTTCCTGACAGGCCTTTGCACACAAGGTACATCCATTGCATAAATCTTTGCTCCATACAGGATACACCACGCCCTGAAACCCCAAATCCATCCCCCTTGTCCTCGCACAATCAATCGGACAACCTGAAAAACTCATCTTAAACTTATGATGGCAGGGTGTGCCAAAATGCTTATCATCAACCTCCAGCGCCTTTGATTGTGCATCCATAATTCCGTTAGGGTTATACTCACAGCCTCCGCATGCCGTGGGTACCCTGACTCTTGGGCCGCAAGAGGCAACCTTTTGTCCTACCGCAGCCAATTCTTTCACTACGGCATCAAAGTCATCAATATGCACACCAATAATTTCTACCGACTGTCTGAAACTCAAATGACAGTAACCCATTCTGCTATATTTCTTGGCAACCTCTGCAACCTTCGTCAGCTTTTCTGGCGTTATCCTTCCACCGGGTACCTTCAATCGAACGGTAAAAAGGTCTTTTTGCGTCTGTTTTATGAAACCACCTGATTTTAATTCATTAAGGTCTATTCTCTGTGTAGCAGTCTTTTCTGCCATTCAAACTCCTAACCTGGGCAAGCCAGAACCAAAGATTTTAACAATCTTACATCTCACGTTACATTGATTTTATCTTATCAACTCACAAAAAATCTTGCAAGGAAAAAGAAGTCTATAGACCTTGTCGACTTATTTCTCCTTAAGAATTTTTTCAGAAATAATCCCTAATATCTTTTTTTTCGCCTCAGATATGCCATTCTGCTTAATAATCTCAAGCATGTCAAGCCCTGCTATACGTTGCAAAATATCACGTCTTATTGATTCATCAGAAATCTCAGAAAGTATCTTCCGCCTCGTTTCTGATAAGAGTTTTGCAAATTCACCATACTCATTCCCAAACTGTTTTTCCAGATTCTCTCTGATATTCCGCGCCAGCGCAGGACTTGCCCCGCCGGTTGAAATACTGATGCTCAAGTCACCGCGATTAATGGTTGCCGGCACTATGAACGAACAAAATTCCGGTCTGTCAACAACATTTACCAGGATACCCCTCTTTGTTGCATCATAATACACTTTTTTGTTTACCTCTTCATCATCTGTAGAGGCAACTACAACCAACACCCCATCCAGAAACCCTTCTTCATATTTCTGCTGAATCCTTTCAATCTCTGTTTCTTTTTCCATTTCAGGACAAAATTCCGGCGACACTACGGTTACCCGCGCGCCCGCTTCTTTTAAGCTGCACACCTTGCGCCAGGCGACATTGCCACCGCCAACCACCAAACACTTTTTGTCCTGGATATTCAGGAGTATCGGATAATATTTTGCCATCTTACCTCAAGACTATAAAAAAATGTAACAGGTCAGCCCACCGCAAAGACGCAAAGAACGCAACGAAAAAAACTTAAAGAAGGAGTATCCTCTCCAATAAAATCACAATGTTTTCAGAAAATTTCAGCATTTACTTTCTAAAAAATACTACCTTTGCTCTCTTTGCGCCTTTGCGGTGAGCCTTATAGTTACACATCCTCGCCTCTCACCAAATCTTCATACGTCTCGCGTTTTCTGATAACACGAAACTGGCCGCCATCCACCAGCACTTCACACGGGCGAGGGCGGGAATTGTAACTGGAACTCATCGTAAAGCCATAGGCGCCGGCGCTGAATATGGCCAACAAATCCCCTTCTTTTACCTTTGGCAATGCCCTATAGGTGGCAAAGGTATCACTGCTTTCACAAACAGGGCCTACAATATCAACCAATTCCATACCTTTCTTTACCGTTGTTTTATCAGGATTTTCCACCTCTGGCATCTTTATACTCGTATTTACCGGCCATATCCTGTGAAAGGCATCATACAGGGCAGGGCGTATCAAATCGTTCATAGCGGCATCACAGATAACAAACTTCTTCCCGTGCACTGTCTCCTTTGTATAGATCACCTGAGAAATCAAAACCCCGGAATTCCCAACGATAAACCGTCCTGGCTCCATAATAAGATTGCATTGCATCTCTTTCACCATCGGTAGAATCTTCGATGCATAGTCTTTTGGCCGTATGACTTTTTCTCCTGTATACGAGATACAATAGCCACCGCCTATGTTTATGTATTCAATATCCATACCCTCGTTTCTGCTATTTTGAATTAACGCCAGTATCTTCCTGAGGGCGCGCACATAGGGATCAACCGTATAAATGGGCGAACCCAGATGTACGTGTAATCCGCACAGGTCAACATTCGAATATCTTGCAGATTGCTTAATAATCTCTTC
>JANLHY010000400.1 GCA_024653795.1 Candidatus Brocadiaceae bacterium
GTCGGCATTCCTAAAAAAATGACCATCACTTCTTCAAAGATGGATGCGTGGAATATTTTTGAAGGGTTGGTTATGGGTTCAGTATGGGTAGTTCGACAGGAAGATAACTCACTAAAAGTATTTTCTACGAACTGCCCGCACCTTGGCTGCGGTATAAACTGGGAAGAGGATGTAAAACAGTTTTTATGTCCATGCCACGAAGGTACATTTGATATCAATGGCAAGAAAATATCGGGGCCTCCCCCTCGTGACATGTATCGTTACGAAACGAAAATCGAAAACAATACTGTTTTGGTAAGTTATAAAAAGGTGGTATGAATACAATGCGGAAATGGATAGAAGATAGAACAGGATTAAGCAATCTGTTGAAAGTAATGCTGGATGAACCGGTTCACGGCGGGGCGAAATGGTCATATATCTTTGGTAGTGGACTGGTATTCCTTTTCATTCTCCAGGCGGTTACCGGGATGGTATTGTCCGGTTTTTATTCACCCTCTTCGACGTCTGCGTGGGGGAGCGTCTATTACATTCAACACAAAACGTCCTTTGGCTGGTTTGTACGCGGTATGCACCACTTTGGATCAAGCGCCATGATGATACTCGCCCTTGTCCACATGTTCCAGGTGTTTATCTTTGGCGCGTATAAAAAACCACGTGAGCTGAACTGGATTTCCGGAGTAATTCTTCTCTTGTTCATTGCGGGCTTCGGTTTAACAGGGTATCTTTTGCCATGGGATCAGAAGGGATTTTGGGCTACACAGGTTGCTACGAATATTATGGGCACTATTCCCGTCATTGGGAAGTACATTCAATTAATACCTCAGGGCGGTGGTGATTACGGGAATTTTACCCTTACGCGTTTCTATGCGCTTCATGTATTCTTATTGCCGACTGCACTTATGGTTTTCCTCTTTATTCATATTGCGCTCTTCAGGAAACATGGCGTCACTCCGTATTGGAAAATGCGTGAGGATGTATTTAAAAATCGAGTCGATCCCTTCTGGCCTAATCAGGTATATAAAGACGTTGTATTTGCCGTAGGGATGTATGCAGTGCTTGCCGGATGGGTCTTCTGGAATAAAGGGGCGGAACTCAATTCTCCTGCCGATCCCGCATCGAATTATCTTGCCAGGCCGGAATGGTATTTCTTATTCTTATTCCAGCTCTTAAAATATTGCCAGGGGAAATTCCTGATTGTAGGCACCGTCATTGTGCCCACGCTTGCTTTAATTTTCTTATTTGTGCTTCCATTTATCGACAGAAATACATCACGATATCCGTCGAAAAGGATACCATTTTTTGGCGCTGTATTCTCCGGGCTAGCGGGAGTTATTGCGTTAACTACCCTCTCTATTCTCCACGATAGGCATGATATACACATCCTTCATCAACAGGAGGATTCCGAGAAACAGACGGCAAGGGCAATAAAATTGGCGGCAAAGGGGGTGCCTCCGCAGGGAGGATTGTATATCTTCCTTAACGACCCTGTATTTCTTGGCGAAAAGATTTTTAAAGAAAGTTGTAATGGGTGCCACATGGTGAACGGAACTGGGGGAGAAACAGGGGCTGATTTTACTAATTTTGGATCGAGAGAATGGCTATCAGGACTCCTAAAAAATCCCAAAGATAAAAAGTATTTTAAAGAAACCGGCGTAATGCCTCCTGTAAAACAGCCTGATGAATCGCTCCTGGACATGGCAGAATTCTTACTGAGCCAATCGGGAGATTTACACAATCAAAATGCCGATAGGCTGGAGAGGGGAAAAGAACTGGTTTTGAAGGGGGATTGTGTTGTCTGCCACCCCATCGGTGACAAAGATGCAAAAAAGATTGCTCCAAACCTGACAGGGTATTTATCTGAAGAATGGTTTAAGGAATTTATTAAGAATCCATCTGACCCCAAATTCTATGGTAAGCGAAACAAGATGCCTGTTTTTGACAAGCTTAGCGAAAGGGAAATGGATGCACTTATACAATATTTGATTTCTTTATCAAAGGATCGGATTCTAGTTTCTGAAAAGGAAGAAGGAAACAAGAAGAGAAAATACGTCTTTGGCCAAACTGCTCCGAGGGCAATAACAGCTTTTAAAAGTAAGACCTGAGCTGAGTTTAATAAAAAAGCTACGAATAAGTTGATATGTAAGTGTCACAAAAACTGTAAAAGTGTCGGGTGGATTAAGGCGAGGATTTTTACGCCGAATCCACCAACAATATTTCCATAACAATGGATTTGCTCACGCGAATACGATACATCGAATAGCTCTCCTATCTCATTGTTTGTACAACCTGAATCCCATAAATAATATTCAACCTGTTCTGTTGTTTTCTCATCATCTCTTGTAACCCTCACTCCATTGTGCATGCTGAAACCATAATGCCTCCAGTTCATCAGTTTATAAATTACATCATTAGGAAACGGAACGGAATAGGGCTGAAATATATTAAACAAATACCAACCAACTTGATTCATACGCAGCTTTAGATCAAGAACTGTAGTTCCTTCCTCCTTTGTCGAGGAACTGTGTTGCCCGGCAGGGCCACAATTGGAAAAAACAGGAATGTTAGGAATTGGCGACTTTACATTGAGAACAACATCTTCCGTTTCTACAATCAGACGTCCTTTTTTGATTGACATCTTTTTCTCCTATCCTATAATGTATAAGAAATAAAATTATTCGGATATAAAAATGAAGGAGGAAGAAAAATGCTACCAGAAGAAATAAAGACAAGTGCCTTAGAATTAAATGTCATTGATAGAATTCATTTGGCTGAAATTATTTTGGACAGCTTGGATAAAACTGATGAACAAATAGAAAAAATATGGGTGAAAGAATCTGAAAATAGGTATCAAGCTTATAAAAAAGGTCGTGTAAAAGGGATATCTCTTGAGCAGATTCGTTCGAGAATTAAAAAGTGAATATTATTTTAATTACATGTATAGCCCATCAACACAGGAACCCGACTTACTATTCAAATAGAATATATTAATCACATAACAAATCACTCCAGCGGACAGCAAAAAACGCCACCGCTGAGTTTGTTCGTTATGTAAATAGCATAACACACAATTCCAGGGACACCATACCTAATTATTGATCTTGGTAACCCGAAGGGGTCATGCCGTAATCATTTCATATCAAGATAACTACTCTACCAATTCTCCAAGTAGATAAAAAATTCTCTTTTGATTCACATTAGAATTATGTTGAAGATACTATCATAGATAGGTAAGATTGCCATTTAGCAAAGTTTTGTAGGGTGGATTAAGCGCAAGCGAATCCTCCATTTTAAACTAAGAGGTACGATAATAATTGAAAAATTGGAGGTATTAACCATGAATGCAATAAAAGGCATATATCACGATGGGGTGATTGAATTGATCGAAAAGCCTGAAACGCAGGAGACATCAGAAGTTCTTGTAATATTTCCTGAAAAAAAGAAAGGAATATCAAAAATCGGTGGGCTCTTTAAAAATCATGGTATAGATTATGAGGAAATTGAAGAAGAGCTAAAAAAACTGACCCGGGATTCCCAAAGGCATATATTGGATGAGACCAGTGATTAGACATGAATAAATATGTAGAAGAAAAATTATCCATAAATATAATCAAATCAGCCTTTGAAGAAAAAAATGGCGTATTCTATATTAAAAAATCTTTGAATAAATCTCCTTTCGATAAGATAAGAAGAAAATGATAAAAAATGAGTTTCAAACGGTTATCAGATAAAATTTGGAGGAGGTATAGAAGAATGGGTACTAATACTTTAAATAAATTAATCGAAGATTTTAGCCAGTTAC
>JANLHY010000415.1 GCA_024653795.1 Candidatus Brocadiaceae bacterium
AGAAAGATTTCAACAAGGTTTCCAAATTACTTGAAATACCCATGTTTGTACTCGAAAAGGATTCCGTAGGTCATCGGGATATGCTTTTTATTTCAAACATAGAATTGTAATAATTACATGATTTTATATTCAGACAAAGGAGAGAATTATGTACTCTTCAGTTATGCCAGAACTGTGCCGAGTCTTGTATTTTATAGCAGTAAAAATATCTCAGAAATGGAGGACTATCCGCGCCTAAAAAAGCTCATTCCTGATCCGGAAACGTCCATCTATGTCGTTATGAGCTTAAATGATTATCCATTAATCCAAAATAAGCCTTTATGAGCCTTCGGTTCAAAAAAAGTACTGAAAAGCTTATGAATAAACCGTTTCCCGTATCCCTTATTTTTCTCCTTGCAAGTCAATTACTTTTCACACCATTACAAAACGCATACACACAATCCAGAGAAAACTCCTCTGAACAGACAGCCACAACAACTGTCAATTTAAACCAAGTTAATGATGTCTCCACAACTTACAAAGACGTTTTTGGCCAGTTTGGTGACAATGCAGAACGACTTTACCAACAATATGACGCCTTCGCCCTTGAATTTTTAAAAGAATACAAAATTGAGGGACTTGTCCTCCTGGAAAAACATGGTAGAGAACTGGCGAACCTGCATCCACTCCTGGATTATCGGGACGTCTTTCGCCTGTACAGCAATCCTGGCAATAATATAAATAATCTCAATATATTCTCACCCGAAACTCTTTCGCAATTTTACAAAACCTTCGGAGACGAAGGGATAAAATGGATTGCAAGGAATCCCGAAAACTTCTTCATTATCAGTGAAGATAAAGACAAGGGGGTAGAGTTAATGAGCCTTGCCAATGAAAAGGGTGACATTGTCTTTCCTCTGACACGGAAACATGGGATTACCTTTGTAAGGCTTTACGACAAAGACGTATTGAACATCGTCATTAAATTCCAGGAGGATGGTCTTCTGGCTGTTAAGGAATTTGGTGAAAAGGCAAAGATTTTATTCCACCTTTTCATTGATGATGATACTTTTTACCACGTAATTAAGACATACGGGCATAAACAAACCATTCCCATCATATATCTTTTTTACGATAACAACGATTTTAACAACCAAGTCTATGACTACATGAGGAAAACAAAGGTCTACGAATGGGTCTCTGATTGGTGGTATAGCACAGACACCTCTACGCCAAACACACAAAGTGATGCGGTCATAAGACGCGAAAATGCCCAGAGGGCGGTCAATCTTATTTTCGAATTGGGAAATGATTT
>JANLHY010000442.1 GCA_024653795.1 Candidatus Brocadiaceae bacterium
GTAATCCGGTTGGCAAATGAAACACCAATGGCAATAACAATGATGATACAAAAAAAGATCAGCACAATAACACGGTTCTTTAGTTTTTCAACCGGGGCAAAGGCTTCTGTCAAATCCTGCTTTGCTACAAGCCCCCAATTGGGAACGGGAATATGCCGATAAGCAGAGAGCACATGGACGTCTCTATAATCCTTAGATTCTTTAATCCCTTCTTCTCCACGGGAACTTAATACCGAAGGAATGTCTAAGGTAGAGCGGAGAGGGCTTGCAAATATTAAAGCCGCTCCTTGTCTATGACGAAGGTCATTCAAATATACGATATTATCTCCTTCTCGCCTCACCAGGAGAGTTTCTCCAGTCTTGCCCATTCCAGGCCAGCTACGAATTAACGGCTCTATGCTATTTTTTACATTAACATCTAATACTATGATTCCGATAATAACATCACTGCTTTCCAGGGTAACTGTATCCGTCATGAGAACAGGACAAAAATACGTCATGCAGTTCTGGCCGGTAAGTTCAGAGGTGTAAATATCTTTTACAGCTACCTCTTTTTTTTCAAGGATATCTATATAACTGTTGAACAAACTCAGGGTCTTACCCACGATATCAGGATAGGTGGATATGACCACCTCTCCATTTGCGCCGTCAATAATGGAAACAACGTTATAGTGTTTATAAAACTGTTTGAGTGCATGAAGATTTTCCAAGACCCTGTTGTAATTTATGCGTGCAGTTTCTGCGTTCATCAGTTGCTGAACGCTTTCAAATCTTCGTCTTTGTTGTAAAAGGCTTGTTGCAGCAGCGGCAAGCACTTTATTCCGGGCAATCACCGATGTGTCTGTCAGCCGCTCTTCCAGCCAACTATTGAGTTCGCTCTTTTTCAGGTCAGCAATGGAGGTAAGTTGTTCGATCACCCTCTGTTCGATAGCGCTCTTGCTACTGTAATATTCCACGATGCAAACGAATAACAGCGGAATGGTAGTAACCAGGCATATATAAAAGATGAGTTGTGCCTTAATGCTCTTGAAAATGTTTTTATAATAATTCATCACTAGTGTCCGGTTATAAGTTGAACAAAGGCAATTGTTTATGAAGAATGGAAGGTTCTTTTTTGTAATCAGAATCCGTAAGTACTTGTAAAATAG
>JANLHY010000448.1 GCA_024653795.1 Candidatus Brocadiaceae bacterium
GAAGATCGGATCATTCCAGGCGGCATGTCCGCCGCGATGGGCAAGTATACGCCCAATCATAATTCCCGTACGAATGCTGGGCCGGTGGTTGTTGACTCCCATGTTTCTCAGCTTCCGGATGATATCGATAATTATTTCCGCGTCTTTCCTCGGAAGACCCGACCTGGCTTCCACAATTTTAATCTCTGTTTCCCGTTCAAAATGGTGAATTTGTATCGTTACAAGCCTATCCATGAGTGCGTCCTGTGTCTTGTGTACACCGGCATATTCCTCCGGGTTTGAGGTGAAGATGGCGCGGAAATCGGGGTGTACCTCGAGGTGTCCGCTGCCGTACCTGCTCCGTTTCGGTGCGCTAAGAATACCTTCCTGGAGAACACTGAGCAGGACGTTGTTTGCCTCAGGCTTTGAGCGATTGAATTCATCGTAAATAAGCACGTGGCCATTCCTGCATGCGCTGGTAAGACGGTTGTCTGCCCAGATACTCTGCATTTCTTCTTCAGACTTCACCACTGAATGGATGAAATTATCATAGAGTTTTCTCTTTCGGTAACCGTCATGCTTACCAATGAGGTCTGACGTCTTGAACTCATCATCGCCATGAATCAGCGTTACAGGCCTGCCAAGCCTGGAAGCAACGTGGAAGGCCAATGTCGTTTTGCCTGTTCCGGCAGGACCTGAAAAGTGGATAGGGTAACCTGTTTGAAGATATACAAGCGCGGATTCTACTATTTCCTCTATATGCGGAGTAATCGCAAATCCGTCGCTTGGCTCCACAGATACTCCCGATTCATGAGACTGTTTATTTTCAATTACCATCGTATTCATTCACATTTCTCCTTAAATTAAGCCTTCGGCGACTCTTTTTTTTGTGTAGGGGTAATTCATGAATTACCCCTACAAGATTGAAATTATACATCGAGTTAATCCCCCTCTGTTAAGTAGGATTTATTTCTCTCGTTCCCTAGCTCCAGCTCGGGAACGCGCCTGTACCAGAAGCTCTTGCTTCTTTCTCCGGAGGAATTTCGTTTTTCTGATTCAAAGCAATGGTAGGTCAGGCGTCCTCGCCCTCCCCCTTTCTCCCCATCAGTGAGGGGGACAGAGGGAGGATGACAAGCGGGGACGCTTGTCCTACCGTTTGTTGCAATCCCGTTCCCAAGCTGGAGCTTGAGAACGAGTGGAACGGGGAGACGCATGCAATGCGTCTCTACAAAAACATTGAAATTCCGTATCAATATTGTAGGGGCAGGTTTCAAACCTGCCCCTACACGGCTTTGGTTCGCCATAATTTTACGAATGGACGTATCCTCTGCCACGACACTGCAAGCAATACATCGCCGATGCAGATGGGTCATCGCCGGTACCATGACATGCCGGGCATTTATGGGTATCATGAGCGATTATTGGCAGAATACCCTTACCCATGCAAGCCGTGCACGTCAGCGTCTTGATAGCTCCCGTGCCGCTGCAATGGGCGCATCGGCTATACGGTGATGAAACCGTGACTATTCCTCTTCCCCCACAAACGCAACAAGTGGAAAGGTAAGACATAATGCCAAAAGGGTCATTGCCACTGCCTCCGCAAAATGCGCATGTGGCGGTTGTTCTTTTCTTTTCTATGGTAATAACAGCCATTCGACCTCCTTTTACGGTAACAGTTCAGCCCACCGCAGAGAACGCTGAGATCGCAGAGGCTGATAGAGGATAAACCAGAAAAATTATGCGGGATTTCCCCTTTTCCTGGTTTGCTGGTTCAATCGTCTTCGATTGAACCTAAACATTTTGCAATTTTCATAATTTGGTACTAACTCAAAATCTATAGCCCCGTTCAAAACTTATGGTTCAATCTGCAAGATTGAACCAGCAAAAGTAGAGCGGGCGGTTTATCCCCCGCTTATATACAAAAATCGATTTTTGGTGATAGTTCACCGCAAAGGCGCAAAGAGCATCCTCCCCCTTTCTCCCCCTCTGGAGGGGGACATGGGGGAGGGCGTCCTTTGCGCCTCTGCGGTGAGCTGAATCGTTATGATATTTCGAACATTTCGCAGCCTAAAGCTGCGGCTACTTCCTAACCCAAACGGGTCTGAGCTACCTTTTACGAAAGGTTTTTCTCCCGAAGAAGGCTTCGTGAGCGCTATCCATCTCGCTTCTGAAATTAGTAATAAACTGCCTAGTCTCATCAGCCTCTTGCTTAACCGCATTTTGGATTCCTTTGATGAAGTTACCACGATCCTCACTCATTGTCTGCATCTCATCCGCAAGCCTTGCCATATCATCTGTAAGTTTACCCATAAACTACTCCTTTCTAGACGCACAGCAGTGCGTCTCTACAAAAATGAATTTACCCGATACATTAAAGTTCAGCTCACCGCAGAGAACGCTGAGATCGCAAAGAAATAGAAGAGGTTATGAAGTTGAGAGGTTGCATTTCTCAACTTCCCATCTTCCCAGTTTCTCACCTTCTGTTCTTTTCCTCTGCGTTCTCCGCCCCTTTTGCGGTGAACTATTACAGTTAAAGATGGCCGTCACTTTATAAGAATGACGGCCATCTTATCCCCGTTCATACTAGGCTGGTGAAGCGGCGGTTGCCGTCAAACCAATCGCCTCTGCGTACTTCAAATACGTTTCAACTGATGCGATTACAACCCTCGCCTCTATTGAAAGCAGTTCGATACCTACTAATGATACCTTTACCCATGCATCGATCACGATGCCCTTATCGAGTATTCTATCTACAACCTCAGCAAGACTGGACGAATCGGTGGATTTTTGTACCTTTGCCATGTTATTACTCTCCTTTCATTATTTATAGATATAGAATTTTACTTTTGAGCATGTAGGGGTAATTCATGAATTACCCCTACCAGATTGAAATTCCTATACATTATACTAGGCTGGTGAAGCGGCGGTTGCCGTCAAACCAATTGCCTCTGCGTACTTCAGATATGTTTCAACTGATGCGATCACGACCCTCGCCTCTATTGAAAGCAACTCAATACCTACCAGTGACACCTTTACCCATGCATCAATCACGATACCCTTATCAAGTATTCTATCTACAACTTCAGCAAGACTGGACGAATCGGTGGATTTTTGTACCTTTGCCATGTTTATCACCCCCTTTCATTGGTTTAAAAATTACTTATAATTTTTTAAATTCCTGATAATAATTCGCCGCAAAGGCGCAAAGTGCGCAAAGTTATTACTTTTTTAGAAACTAAAGGTTGAGAATTCCGAAAAACTTTATGATATTATTCAGGTAGAGACATCCCGACGGGACGTCTCTACAAGGTGGTTTTTCTCATTCCTCCCCTTTTCTCCCCCTCTGGAGGGGGACATGGGGGAGGGCGTCCTTTGCGTCTTTGCGGTGAGCTGACCTGTTACCTAACTTTCAATCTTGTTGTTATCGTTTATAAGCCAAAATCATGCCTTCCCGGCTTATCAAAAAAAATGATTTCCTAATAAGTTATATCTTCTTTACAAAAGGAGAGTTGATGACTTCGTTTTTTAGGCTGGCAAAATTTCATCAGGATTAGATATGTCTTGGAAGAAGGGGATTCCATAGCAAGGTTGCCATAGTTATGATATTGTTTCCATAGTTACGAGGTACGATTTTAGATTTACGATTTAGGAGGTAGGAGGTAGGAGGTAGGAGGTAGGAGGTCAGAAGTCAGAAGCCAGAGGGCAGAGGTCACAAGTACGAGGTAGGAAGTACGATTTAAATCTAAAATCGTAATTCGTAATTTGCCAATACTATTGCGATGGCGCAATTGTCCCTATGGCCGAGCGTATTTCTGAAATGTTAAAGGGCTTGCCTATGAAACCGTCGAAGAGATTATTGGCAAGGCCCTGCTGGACTGCATCGCTGTCACGGTAATAATAGCCGGTGATGATTATAATTTTTATTTGCGGATACTGTTGGCGAATGATGCCTGAGAGTTTTAGTCCGTCAATATCCGGCAGTTTGACGTCCAGAAATATGAGTTTAACATGGGGGTGCAACTGCTTGAGTAATTCAAATCCCTCTTTTCCGCTGGTTGAGGTATGTGTCTTGTAACCTTCCAGCATCAGTATATTTTCCAATGCCCAGCACATGTCCACTTCATCGTCTACAATTAATACTAATGGTTTTTTTGACATTGCATCTTTCCTCCATACATTAGATTTGACGTTGGCTACCCCTCAATCCTTCTACCCCTCTGTAAGAAGTATGAGGTACGAGGTACGATTTGTAACTACTCAGGCACAAAGGCAGAAGGCACAAAGTTATTTGTTCGCTCCCACTTTCTTAATTAAACTACTGAGCATACGTTCTATTTCTCTGCTTTGTTCATCAATGCTTTCAAAATCTTCTTTTGACAAACGATTAAATCTCTATAACTTTTTACCATTCCTTTCCCTCTCTGTGCCTTCTGCCTTTGTGCCTGAATAATTACCGTAAATCTACAGTGTCCTCTTCACGTCTTCTTTATCGGCAATTTGATCGTAAAGGCAGTCCCTTTCCCCACAGCGCTTTCCACAAGGATAGTGCCTTCATGATGTTTGATAATACTGTAGGTAATTGACAATCCAAGCCCCGTTCCCTTGCCCACGGGCATCGTGGTAAAAAACGGATCAAATATCTTATCAACATTTTCAGATGAAATACCGCAGCCTGTGTCTTTAAAAGTAATCAAGACGCTATTCTTTCCGTCAGTTGCGGTTGTTAGTGTCAAAGTGCCGCCGTCCGGCATAGCGT
Organism: Candidatus Brocadiaceae bacterium; assembly: GCA_024653795.1. Classification (GTDB taxonomy): domain Bacteria; phylum Planctomycetota; class Brocadiia; order Brocadiales; family Brocadiaceae; genus Wunengus. The sequence goes on from JANLHY010000448.1 coordinate 4,736, forward strand.
TAGCCGCATTGAGAAGCATATTCAGGAATGCCTGCTTGATGAGATTTTTTTCCACCTTAATGACAGGGATATGCTGGTCCAGATTCCTTTTAATCTCGATTCGCATTAATACCAGTTGTTTTTCAATCAGGGTCAGGGTTTCCATAACCGCATCGTTGATATTGGTAAGCTCAAAACGTCCTTCCGAGGGGCGTACAAACTTCAGCAATTCTTCAATGATCTGCGAGGCGCGTTTGATGCCCAAATAAATTTTTTGCGCACATTCCTTCCTGAGAGTTTCATTTTCCGGGTATTCCAGCAAAAGCTGGGCAGCGGCAGAACTGATGCCTAATGGATTCCGAATCTCATGCGCTATGCCGCCGGCCATTACTCCCAGGGATGCCAGCTTTGCCGAATGAAATAATTGCGATTCCAATTCACGCCTCTCGGCGAGGTCTTGCCCGACACCTACAATGCCAACCACCGCCTGTGCGTCATCCCGCATCAGGGCAAAACTCCATGAAATAGGGATTACCTTTCCCGTCTTTATTTTGAGGCCTAATTCAATGTGCTTTACTGTTTTTCCTCTCGAAAGACCCTCGATGATAGAAACCAATGTTGCCTTTTGTGTATCTGCACAGATTGTTGTCAACGGTTTACTCAACAACTCCCTTTCTATATAACCGGAAATCCGCTCTGCCGCATTGTTCCATGTCAGGATCATTCCCTTTGGATCCAACGAGGTAACGATATCATTGGCGCTTTCGACTACACTGGCCAGATGGCGCTCTGTCTGCCTGACTTTCTCGCGCAAACTTACCTGCTGGGTAATATCATCCATGATGAGCATGACGCTTTCGACAATCCCCTGGTTATCTATGAGGGGGGTCAGATTATAATAATAAACCCTGGTCGGCAGGCCGGGCGACCGGTAATACATCTCCCGTCCCCGATCTCCCACAGATGTCTCAAAGACTGTTCGTATTCTTTCTGAAAGACGGGTATATTGAAGGATAACGCTGGGAAATATTTCGTCAACGTGCTTTCCGATGGTTTCGTATTCGGTTCGGCGTGATTTCTCCAGGAAGTTCTTGTTGGCAATTACCACGCGAAGGTTGCGATCAAACATCAGCAATGATGAGGGAATGCACGAAAAGATCATTGCGCAGAGACGCTCATATTTTCTTTCCGACAAGCTCATATTATCAAAATCTGTATTTTTCATATCATTTCCCATAGCTGTTTCCTCGAGTTAGGTTACCTTTGACGACTTCACATGCCACGAGCCGCAAAGAAAAAATTTCATAATTACTCAAAATTGTGTGGAATCATAACATGTACGCCTATCAATGCAACTTTACCCACCCCTTACCCCTCCCAAGAGGGGAATTGTGGAGTCCCCTCTTGGGAGGGGCTAGGGGTGGGTACTGATACAATATTTCTCTTGTGCTGGTTCATGATTATAGCTTGAACCAAAACATTTCGGTTCAATCGAGGACGATTGAACCAGCCGCAAGCTGCCTTCGGCAGCTACTTTTAAGCTCCCCTCTAGAAAAAGGAGTCGGGGGTGTGTTATAGCAAACCTACACACCCCTTATCCCCTCTTTCTAGAGGGGAATCACAAAAGATTCGTCCTCGTGTAAACGGGGATTGAAATTCCTTAACGTTAAATTAGGTTGCCTTTGGCAGCGACTTTAAATCTCCCCTCCATAGTAAAGGCAATAAGTAAGTAGACATAAAAATATAAGGCTTGTCATTCCCGCATGTTTTTAGCGGGAATCTAGACTTGTCCTCAACTTGACTGGAGACTTGCAAACGACTGGATTCCCGCTAAAGCTTGTCCTCGCATGATGTTAGCGGGGAGCATGCGGGAATGACATAATGCAGCATAGCCGCAACCAAAAGACCCCTCCCTTTCCCCCATTCGCAAGTGGGGACACCATGATTGAAATGCCTAAATTATGCCATGTTCCACACTACCTCCTGGAGAAACAAAATGGTACGGTGGCCAAGGGCCGGAACACAGAAACTGGAGTTCGTTCAAGCTGGACTTGAGGTCGTTAAATCTGTTTTTAAACTCGTTTATAAAATCCTTATGGATAAGATAATTTAAGGATACACCCTGCAAAAAAGAACTGTGGGTATCTCTCTTGAATTCGACACAAATATCTTCGAATTGCGCGTGGCAGGTCTTTACAATTTCCTGAACCCACTCATCGCTCTCGTCCAGAGACGCATAATAGATGCGTCTCTGTTGTAAATATGACATGCCAGTGGATGCCGGCGATTGGAGATCATTGATTGGCGACTCTGTCAACTGTTCACCGACTCCAAATTCCTGTTCCACGCCGGATTCAGTAATCTCAGTATTTTGCACATATTTCTTTTTTGGTAACAGTTCACCCCCTCCCCCCGTATCAGGTACGGGGCAGGCTCTAACCCCTCCCACCCCTTCGGCTTCGCTCAGGACAGGCAG
>JANLHY010000454.1 GCA_024653795.1 Candidatus Brocadiaceae bacterium
ACTGCTTGGCCATTCGGACGCCGATGTAGTGCTCCATGCCGTTTGCGATGCATTACTGGGCGCCGCAGCGCTCGGTGATATTGGGGAACATTTCCCTGATACCGACCAGAGGTGGAAAGGCGTCTCCAGTAAGTTCCTCCTTTTAAAGGTCGTCGATCTTGTGAAAGAAAAGCACTTCAAAGTCAATAATGTGGATGTGATGATCCTTGCCGAAAAACCCAGGATCGGTTCAAAAAAAATGGAAATGAAGAAAAATATTGCAGAATGGCTCGGTGTGGATGCGAGCCGCGTCAACATCAAGGCGACAACGATGGAAGGTGTAGACGCCATTGGTCGTGGTGAAGCAATTGCCGCACAAGCCATTGCAAGTTTATGTGAAGAGGAGTAATCGTCGATCGGAAGTTAGTTCCTTAACGAAAATGTTTTTACATTTTCGGCAAAAAAATGTAGCGCCGACCCTTGTGGTCGGCCTGCCGTCAGGCAGGCTGATGGCTGGGGATAAACCCCCGCGCTACGCATTCCGATTTATTCGGGTTGGGGAACTGAAGGTCGATAATAGCATGGCTTTTTATCTCCTTAACTTCACAAATTTTTGTCTTTCTGGTCTGAGGTATTGGCCTCTCTAAAGGATTGGCAATTTAATTATGGCGATATGGAAGATAAAGAAAAAGGAATCCGAAGGAGAGATAGAAGAAACGCCGAAGGGCGCTGTTTCTTCTGCAACAGCAACAGAAATACCTCCCACAAAAGAAGAACCCATGCAGGAAGAAACCATTTCCCAGAAATCGTCTGGGCTTGAAGCTTCTCAGGCAGCTCAGGAAGATTTGAGCGGTGGGGTGATCATGTATGGAAAGAAGGTTTCCGGTGTGTTTCGTAAGGGATTCTGGGGTATTTTTTCGATCGCTATTCTGCCACCCATACTAGTGTTTGCATTTGGTATCCTCGTTATTATATGCATGCTTATTTTCCCGCTCCTGGCGGTCGTATTAGTCACATCAGTCCCCGTCGTCTTCGTGACGTTATCCATCCTTGTTATTGCACTTCCAATCCTGTTTCCTTTGCTGATAATATTCTTACTTATTACCGGTAAAGGCAGATTATTGATTGGTTCTGAAGGGAAGTGGTTTGGCTTGGAAATGTTTGGGAAGAGTTATTCATTAAAATAACCACGATTTAATATAATCAGAACTTTTCCGGGTTTATTTGTGTCAATTCGTGGCTAAAATTATTTCTTGGCAATAACCTTGATTCCACCCATATAAGGCTGGAGAACGTCTGGAATCACAATAGATCCGTCTTTTTGCTGATAGGTCTCAAGAAGTGCAATAACCGTCCTGGGTAAGGCCAAACCAGAACCATTTAAGGTATGTATAAATCGCAGCTTTCCACCTTCGTCCCGGAAACGAATATTAATGCGTCTTGCCTGAAAGTCTTC
>JANLHY010000466.1 GCA_024653795.1 Candidatus Brocadiaceae bacterium
CCTCAGGTGGCAATATTGGGCGTCGGCGCTGTTGTTAAAAGACCTGTGGTGATAGACGATGCTATTGCAATTCGTTCCATGATGTATCTTAGCCTTTCATTTGATCATCGGGTTATGGACGGCGCTAATGCAGATGCGTTTCTTCACAAGGTAAAGGATATTTTGGAAGGATGGGAGGGCTCTGTCTATGAGAAGAAAGTGTCTTCTCATCCAACTGGATACGGTGGGGTATGGTAGTTAACCACGGAGGAATTAGGCTGCCTTCGGTAGCGGCTTTTAAGCTCCCCTCTAAAAAGAGGGGATGAAGGGGTGTGTAAGTTTGCCGTAACACACCCCCGTCCCCTCTTTTTAGAGGGGAATCACAAAAGATTGAAATTCCTGAACATTAAAATACACACTCTTTAATACAGCAATATATAAAATAAATATGTCAATACAACGAACACAAGCAATAAAGCCGTCTAAGCACCCATACATTTCCATTGATCCAAAGATATCTGGAGGAAGTCCCATAATCTCAGGAACGAGAATAAGGGTAATAGATATAGCCATAGAATACGATAGGCTTGGACTCACTCCTGACCAGATCGTTGATGCCCATCCACATCTAAATCTTGAATCAGTACACGATGCACTCTCATATTACTATGAAAATAGGGATTCAATAGATAAAATAATCAGAGAAAAAAAACAAGTTGTTAAAAGAATTGCCCAAAAAACTCCATCAATTTTGAAAAAGGCCATTGGCTAAGATTATATTTTATACAAATGAAAGTGTTAATGTCGCCGTTGCTGAAGGTTTAAAAAGACGGGGAGTTAGAGTTATATCTGCCAGAGATGCTGGTAATCTAGGACTCTCAGATGAAGAACAACTGAATTATGCGGCAAAAAATAACTTTGTTATTGTAACACACGACGATGATTTTCTCACAATGGCAATAAAGTATGACCACAAAGGAATTGTATATGTCCATCAACAAAAATACGGCGTAGGAGATTTGATAAGGAAATTAAAATTGCTCTGGGATGTTACAGAACAAGAAGATTTTAGAAATCACGTAGAATTTTTATGAAAAGAAACAGTCTTCTCCTCCAATTCGATGTGATGGAGTATGGTAATGCCTGGGAGCTTCAAAAGGCTTTGCTGGAGGCAAGGGTTTCTGGCAAGGTAGAAGACTGTCTTATCCTCCTCCAGCACCCCCCAACATTTACCTATGGCCGCAGATACAAAGAAGGTAATTTGATAGCAAATAAGGAATATTACGAGAGTCTGGGTTTTGCTATTTATAAGACAGATAGGGGGGGATTGGCTACCTATCACGGTCCTGGTCAGCTCGTTGGTTATCCCATCATAAAGATATCGACCTATACAAAAGATTATTACCAGTATCTGCGCGTGCTGGAAGATGTGATGATAAGAACGCTGATTGACTTTGGTATTGCAGCCAGGCGAAATGAAGGATATACAGGGGTCTGGGTAAACAATTCAAAGATTGGGTTTATCGGTGTTCGGATGTCCTTTGGTTACGCCATGCATGGATTTTCTCTTAACGTGAACGACGATTTATCTCCCTTTAATTATATAACTCCTTGCGGAATTCAGGGAGTAAGGGTTACCTCTCTTAAAGAATTATCAAACACAGACATTGATATGAAAAAGATTTATATCAAGCTTGCCGGGCATTACTCTGATATATTTCGGGTACAATTAATACCCCTCAAGGGCTGGAAAGTCCCCACGCCGATTGTGGGAGAGTGCCCGGGTGAGGAATATTTTAGTGTCAATGCTATAAAACCGTAACAGGTTAATTTTTTGAAAAATTCCTGTAATGATACGGTTATCATGCAATGTAGGGGTAATTCATGAATTACCCCTACATAATTTATTTTATGAATAAAGTAGAGAAAGATAAAATATTTCCTAAAAAATATATAGAGTGGCGGAAGGGGCTGGAAGAAGTGGAAAATATTTTAAAGAGAAGACAATAGTTTATTGACACGCAAACACCCCTCACCCAGACCCTCTCCCACAAGGGGTGAGGGTTTCCCCCCCTTGATGGGCAATATCATTGAATTAAGGGCGAGTGTTTATTTCTTTGAAACAAAGCCCGAAGGGCTGACAGAGTATAGCCCAGGGCGACAGCCCTAAGGTTTATACACATCTTTTCGTCCCCGCAAAGGAATTGTGCCAGGGGGAGTTGGATTTAGGATAGGGAAGCCAGAAGCCAAGAGAAAAATAT
>JANLHY010000478.1 GCA_024653795.1 Candidatus Brocadiaceae bacterium
CCGTACCAAATTTATATCGGAAGCGTAGAAGACAATGTTAATAAAGATATTGCAGTGATTGAATATGCAAATGACTTTGTAACAGACGTTATCCTTGCCGAAGAGGGAACTATCAAAATGGACGAATCGGGAAATAAGATACTCCTCACGTTATATCGCGGAGAATTCATTAAACCCAATTATAAAAAATCAGGAGAAATCCCCCGTGTAGGAGTGTTTAATGAAACCGCATTCGAAATATCTCTAAAAGAAAAAAAACAAGAGTCTTCCGCAAAATATCTGACTGTTTTCCAGCTTTATAAATGCAACAGCGAAATTAATGAGGAATTGTCTGACATAACAAAAACGCCGTCAAATTCCAAAAAAGATATCGATGCGTTGGCCAAGGAACTTGGTAAATATAAGCAAGGAATCAGTAGTTTATCCGGAAAACGAGAAACATTCACTACGGATCTCAAACGATCAAACGAAAATTTAGCACGGCAAAAATCAAAGATTGAGGGATTGGAAAACGAGTGCAAAATAGCCAAGAATTACATCCTGGTTGCCAACGAAAACATGATTCAGGTAAAAAGAGAAAACAAGTTAGGCGCTTCCATTGAAGATACAGGTGGAAAAATTATGCAAATTAAAGAAACCATTGAAAAAGAAACGCAAAGGATTTACAGTATTGAACAGAAAATTGCTGCCGCCAAGAAGGCACAGAGTGATGAACTGGAAAATATTGATTTACTCACCCGGACACTTTCTGAAATTAACGCACAAAGAGAAGCGTTACTAAACAAAAGCAGCGCCGTTGAAACAGATTTAAAAATTGCCAACAAAGAAAAACTCATACGGAAAAACGACATTTCCATACACAAGCGGATATCACAAGCCCTTTCCTGCATAACTTTTGTCCTTATTGGCGTCCCACTCGGCATCAAGTTGCGCAGCGGGCATCTTATGATTGGATTTGGCGCCAGCTTTTTAGTAATCCTGTTTCTACACTACCCACTGGTTGTAACAGGAATCGTACTGGCAGAAAACTCTCTAATGCCTGTGATACCGGCCATCTGGGGTGCAAATATTATCTTTTTTGTTGGCGGGATGTTCATTTTCAGAAAACTTTACACCACGTAAACTCACCATATAACATTCTTGACTTTTATTGAAAATGAATTAGTATATTTTATAATTAAAGAGACGCATTGCAATGCGTCTCTACAAGAGTGGGAAACCATGTATCTGGTTGAATTTCCTTAACGTTAATAATGCGCAACAATAAACTCATTTTTGGAATAAATATCGGAAGTAAATGGACACGCGTGATCATGGTACTTATCATCGCCAATGTCAGCGTCTTTATGCTCCAATTGTTATTCTCAACGATTAGTTCCCAATGGCTTCCTCAGCCAATAAATATCCTGACCGGTGAACAAACGGGCTATACATCCGCGCAGCCGTGGTATTATCCGGCTTCTGATAAATTCACAAAGTTGTTTTGGCTTTATCCGCCGGATACGCTGGGCCATTTATGGCTGTGGCAATTTCTTACGTACATGTTCCTGCACAGTACTACCGATCCATGGCACCTGATCTTTAATATGCTGGTGCTCTGGATGTTTGGAAATGAGGTTGAACGAGTGCTCGGAACCAAACGGTTCTTAACGTTCTATTTTACGGCAGGTATTTTTGCCGGAATATGTTGTTGTATATTTACACCGTGGACTCCTATTTTAGGCGCTTCAGGCGCCATCTTCGCCATTGAAGTGGCATTTGCCATGTATTTCCCCAATAGCACTGTTATCTTCTATTTCTTCCCATTGAAGGCAAAGTATCTGGTTATGATCTTTGCCGGCATCACTATCTTCAACTGTATAGTTCCCAAGTCAGGAAATGTTGCTCACTTTGCACATTTGGGCGGTTTGATTTATGGATTCTTGTTTGTCAAATACTCATATCGAGTAGTGGAGTATCTCAAAAAGTGGCAGATTCACAATCAGGGAAAAGAGATGATGAAAGAGCATGAGTTACGCGCAAAGGTGGACGAAATCCTTGATAAGGTGAATCGTGAAGGCTTACGAAACCTGACACGCAGGGAACGCAACTTCCTCAAGAGCGCCAGTAAGAGATATAAAAAAAACAGAGACTAATTCAATCGTATAGGAATTTTCATTTTATTTAAGCGGGTTATACGATGTATGGCATAGAGAATCCCCCTTAGAAAAGGGGGCTAGGGGGTTGTAAACTTGTCCTCATGAAAATGGGGAATAGCACAGAAAAAACACAACCCCCGGAATCCCCCTTTGTTAAGGGGGACTTAAACGGAATAACTAGTTTATGGTGTAAACAATGCTTAAGATCGCTGTAAACGGCGCATGTGGCAGGATGGGAGCAAGGATTGCCGCCCTTGTCCTTGAAGACCCCCAATTGAAATTGGTCGCCGCACTTGAAAGACACGGACATCCATCACTCGGTAAAGACGTGGGTACAATTGCCGGGTGTGGCGAAACAAACGTTAAAGTTACATCAACTTTAAATACGCACGCAGACGTCTTAATTGATTTCTCATCACCTGAATCTACCGTGGCTATCGCAGAGATTTGCGCAAAGAAGAATGTCGGCCTTGTCGCTGGTACAACAGGGTTGAACACGCAACAGTTAGAAAAAATAAGTCGCCTTTCCCAGCAGATTCCCTGTCTGGTCTCTCCCAATATGAGTGTAGGTGTTAACGTCATGTTTAACCTGGCAGCCCAAATGGCACAAATGCTAGGAAACGATTTTGATATAGAAATTATAGAAACTCACCACCGCTTTAAGAAAGATGCGCCCAGCGGCACTGCCTTGAAGCTTGCCGAAAATATTTGTGAAGCTACAGGGAGAAAGCCAGATAAAGACGTTATCTACGGCCGACATGGGATTACGGGTGAGAGGCCTGTAAATCAAATTGGTATGCATGCAATCCGAAGCGGTGACGTCATCGGCGACCATACAGTCGTCTTTGGAAGTTTGGGGGAACGCATAGAAATTACTCATAAGGCGCATACCAGAGATACCTTTGTGCGCGGCGCCATCCGTGCAGCAAAATTTATAGCTCAAAAACCCCCCGGGATGTACAGTATGTCGGATGTTCTTTCGATACAATTATAAGTGTTTCATGTTCTATAGTATGAAAGGATGTAAAAAATGGGTGTAGTACAAGTAACTGTGGAAGTCTGCAATCCCGGCAATCCTGACAAACGATGGGAAGGATTGTTTTTGGTTGACACTGGTTCCATTGATTGTATGGTTCCCGGAAACCGTCTCAGGAGTATAGGTATTGAACCTCGGGGAAAACGAACTTACGAACTTGCTGATGGAACTGAACTTGCCATGGATGTCGGAGTTGCTCAAATCGAATTTATGGGTGAATGCATCGGGGCAACAGTCATTTTTGGGAAAGACGACGTTGAACCCATTCTTGGGCTAACGGCTTTGGAATCAGTTGGTATTGAAGTGGATCCTCAAAATAATAGACTGAAACGATTGCCTGCGGTAAGGTTGAAGTAGTCTCTATAACAAAACTATGAGATTTGACAAATTTACCATCAAGGCGCAAGATGCCGTACACGAAGCCCAGGAATTGGCTGAATCCAAGAGGCAGCAACAAATACTTGCCGTACATTTACTGGAAGTCTTGCTAACCCAGGAACAGGGCATTGTTGTGCCACTTTTGAAAAAATTAGGAATTGACACCAATATCATTCTCGATAAGACAATGGCATCTGTTAACAAGCTGCCTCAAATAAGCGGCTCTGGAGCGCCTGGCCAGGCGTATGTGAGCGCAGAATTGCGCGACACATTTAATTCGGCCTGGGAAGAAGCCAGTAAGCTGAAAGATGAATACGTAAGCACCGAACACCTGCTGTTGGCGCTCATAGGATTAAGAAATACTACCGCTGGCAGGATACTGAACGAAGCAGGCGTTCAAAAAGAAAATATCTACATGGCATTGAAGGAAATCCGGGGCAGTCAGCGTGTCACCGATCAAAATCCCGAAGAAAAGTATCAAGCCCTTGAACGCTATAGCAAAGACCTGGTAGAATTGGCCCGAAGGGGAAAATTGGACCCTGTTATTGGCCGTGACGATGAGATAAGGAGGGTGATACAGGTTCTGTCACGCAGGACAAAGAACAACCCTGTCCTGATAGGAGAACCCGGCGTGGGAAAGACTGCTATCGTAGAAGGTTTGGCGCAGCGCATCGTCAATGGAGACATTCCGGAGAGCCTGAAAAACAAACGGGTAATGTCATTAGATATGGGCGCTCTGATCGCAGGCACAAAATACCGGGGTGAGTTTGAAGACCGTCTCAAGGCGGTACTGAAAGAGGTGAGTGAAAAAGAAGGTCAAATCATCCTTTTTATCGATGAGTTGCACACGGTTGTGGGCGCCGGCGCCGCCGAAGGCGCCGTGGACGCATCCAATCTTTTGAAACCCGCTTTAGCCCGCGGCGAGTTACGCTGCGTAGGAGCAACAACACTGGATGAATACAGGAAGCATATCGAAAAAGATGCTGCATTGGAAAGACGATTCCAGCCGGTTTATGTTGGTGAACCATCCGTAGAAGATACTATTGCAATTTTAAGGGGATTAAAAGAGCGATACGAATTGCATCATGGGGTGCGTATCAAAGACTCAGCGATTGTCGCTGCCGCAACGTTATCGCACCGATACATTGCTGATCGATTTTTACCTGATAAGGCGATTGACCTGATTGATGAGGCAGCCTCAAAACTCAGGATTGAGATTGATAGCATGCCTGTCGAATTGGATGAGATTGAGCGTAAAATTATGCAGTTGGAAATAGAAAAAGAGGCGCTCAAAAAGGAAAAGGACACCGCATCAAAACAACGAATGGAAAAGATCGAAAAACAGTTATCAGACTTGAGAGAAGGGTCTGGCGCCCTCCGTGTCCAATGGGAAAGTGAGAAAAAGATCATCAAAGAGGTTCAGGATATTAATGCGAAGATAGATCACGCCCGTATCGAGGAACAAGCAGCGCAACGGGAAGGAAATTTGGAGAAG
>JANLHY010000483.1 GCA_024653795.1 Candidatus Brocadiaceae bacterium
CTGAATTTCCTTTTTAATGAGAAAGACAAAAACGGCTATCCTTATTTACGATGACAGGTGCAGTTTGTGCCGTGGGTGCATGAAATGGATTGAATTACATGCCATACAAGAGGATGCCTTTGTGTTTATACCATGCCAATCAGAGGAACGCAAAAATCGGTTCCCGGAAATAACAGATAAAGCCTGCCAAAAATCTTTCCACATAGTGCTTCCCAATAATAAGATATTGGCGGGAGACAAGGCATTACCAGAGGTACTCAATCGGTTGAAGGGTTTTCGGTGGTTGTCTATCCTATTCAAGATGCCTATAATCAAGTCGTTTTTGTATGTTGTTTATCGCTGGGTTGCCAACAACAGGTTCATCATTTCGCAGACGATTAAACCTCTTGTCGAAGAGTAAACCAATACCGCCTTTAGGCAATAATAGTTTACTTTAAATCAGTGTTGTATGACCGTAGACTTTTTTCAATTATGGAATCCGGTAAGAACTCTTCATGAAAACTAATCTGGAATCGGCTTAAAGTATTCCTTCACAATGTATAACGATAAGGATAACCTGCTGGTATGGAGCTCAGAGGAATACCAGTCAGGTTCATCCTTTTGTTAGGCAAATAGCTTCCCTCCGCAATGTTTTTTTATTTTTTTTATCTACGTCTCCTGGTTTTTCCTTTGGGATTTTGTTTTCGTCTGTGATTAGTTGTAAATATGAAAATTTGACTCCATGACGTCCAAGATGTTTGAGTCTATATTTTCATCAAATTTACGAGCAAAGAGTGCATTACATGAGAGTAGAAATGAAAGATCCTGTGTTATAAAAGTTTTTGGGCGTAGTTTGATTTTTCCACTTGCGATTAAAGATTTAGTGTCACTCTCCGTAAAGATTTTCGAGCGAAGTTTAATGCCTATGTCTGGTATCCAAATGATAGCTCTTTTGTCGTCATTTATTATTTTTCCGTTAAATGAGGTATTCATCATCACTGTCTGAAAGAACGATTCATCTGGTATTAACGTATGAAGATAGTAATCCTCAAACTTTTTCACCTCACCACTATTACAAATGAATTCACAACATTCCCTTGTCAAAATCATCCATTGTCCACCAATGTAGGAAATAACATCTTTAAGATAAGCCCTTTTGTAAGGAACTCCCGAAAACCCAGTGTCTGTTTCTACAAAATAATTTTCAATGCGGTTCATGGTTTCTGGTCTATCCGTAGCCTGATTTTCAATTTTAATAAAATTATTCCCCTTGTTTTTACCAAGAAAATCACGAATAAAATCTTGGGATTTAAGCGGAAAATCTTGTCCGCTAAGGTTGACAAAAAAATCCCATTCAGCATTGATATCTAAAAGGTATTTGATGCCACTTAATTCAGCTTGAACCATACTATATCCGCCCCAAACTACATTCTTACTCTCTAATATATATGCGTTTAAAAAATTCGCTAAAAAATCTTGAATGTCATCATAAATTTCTAAGCTAGTTTTTTTGTCTAAATGGATTAAATAGTAATTTTCTGGGTGGTAAATGGCTTTAAAAAGTCTTTTAAACTGTTCGGGAAAGCGATGAACCAAAATGAAGTAGGCAATCTGTATTTGTCCACTTGGGGTGTCAAAATTTAATTTTTCTTTTTGTGTTGAAATAAGTTGTTCGGTCATATTTTCTTTCGTTGTCATTTTTCACCTGATACTTTTAGCAAAGGGGTTGCCTAACTATATATTTAACAAGTTTTCTCTACCTGACCAAAAAGTATGGCAGAAGTTAAGCAATAAATCATTTAAATTGACATATGAAGTCAATGTAAATATAATTTCTAACCTGTTAGCAACGCATATTGAGAGATATCAAGAAATAGGATAAGTATTCATGTTAAATATCCCTGCCGCTTTATTCACTAAATACAGCATACTGCTTAATAAAAAATCGGTTCCGGTTTCCGTTCATAATAATTATAAGAAGTGGTTGAGATATTACCTTGATTTCTGCCATAAATACTGTCATAGGTATGTTGACATGGAATCCCTTAAACATTTTATGGTCAAATTGCATGAGAAAAATCAATCTCCTGCGATACAAGAGGAGGCGGCACATGCAGTGTCCCTTTATTACGATATGCTGCAAGCCGCCCCTCACCTTCCGGTAAACCTTTCAGGGGCAGGCTCTAACCCTCTCCCTGTGAAGGGCAAGGAGAGGGGTTATTTGGTTGCGGCTATGCCGTTCTATGATAAGTAGTAATTTATTATTGCAAAACCTTTCTCACAAATCCGCCATTAGCATCAAGCCTTTTTTTGGCTTCTGCATATTCTAAGCCCAGTTTCTGCATAACAATGGCAACTTTTGCATTACCATAGGAATCTGTTAACAATTTTTTGGCGTCTTCCCGATTGACACCCGTAACAGCAGTAATAATGCGTTCGGCACGGTCAGTTAGTTTTGCATTGGTAGCCTTCAGGTCTACCATAAGGTTCTCATAGACCTTGCCTAACTTGATCATAGCTGCGGTTGACAGCATGTTCAGGGTGAGTTTCGTAGCAGTGCCGGCCTTCATGCGGGTTGAGCCTGTTATGACTTCAGGCCCTAAGATTGGTCTGATAATGACGTCTACTTCAAAATTTGGCGTGGTTTCCAGGTTGCAGCATAGAAAGACTGTCTTTGCATTACGCTTCTTTGCTTCAAATAAAGCGCCCATGACGTACGGGGTTGTACCACCCGTGGTGATACCAACAACAACGTCACGATGGTTTACCTCTTTTTGTTGAATATCTTTTGCACCATTTTCCGGGAAGTCCTCGGCTCCTTCGATTGACTGAAATACTGCCTTCTCACCGCCTGCGATGATCCCAATGACCATATTGGGGTCGGTGCTGAAAGTAGGGGGGCATTCCGCTGCGTCCAGTATACCCAGCCTCCCGCTGGTTCCCGCGCCAACATAAATGAGACGCCCGCCTTCTTTGGAAATAGCGTCAACGATCAGGTCAACAGCC
>JANLHY010000486.1 GCA_024653795.1 Candidatus Brocadiaceae bacterium
CCTCTGTGGCAATATGTAGCGGCAATTCATGAATTGCCGCTACATTGCATAATAACCACATTATTACTGGAATTTTTCAAAAAACTAAACTGTTACAAATCTTTAAAAGGAGGTTGTTATGCGCAAAGGGCTCTCATTAATACAAATAGCATTTGTGGCCATCACAGTTTTTTTAACTCCATCGCTGGCACAAGCACAGATATACAGTCTCTCTGTAGTCGTCAAAGGGATGTCTTGCCCTTTTTGTGTTTACGGCGTCGAAAAGAAGCTTAAGAAAGTAAAGGGGGTAAAGTCTGTTACCATCAGTATGAAGGATGGAGTAGCTACTTTGATAGTAAAAGAGGGGCAATCTATTAATATTAACCAAGTTACACCAGCCGTAAGGGATTCTGGTTTTACGCCAGGAATGATAAAAATTGCAGCCGTTGGAAAGATAAAAGTTGATGAAAAACAGCGTTTCGTACTGCTAATACATGGAGTAGAACAAAACCTTATTCTCTCAGGCGTGAAAGACACAGTAAAAGAAAATTTGCTTTCTTATACAAAATCAGAAAATTTGGTAGAAATTCACGGCACTGTCAATAAACATCCAGATGAAGCGTGGACACTCTCTCCAGATCATTATTTTGTTAAAAATTAAGGGTATTTGCACTATCTATAGTGTACTCATCAAAGAGGTGAAAAAATGACATTGCTATATAAGAAAGTTAATTACAAGATATTATTTCAATGGATCTTTATTATCCTGGTGGTCACCGAAATGACTCCATCCCTTTTTGCTGGGCCAATCACCTTCAATACGGCACTGCCTGTTACTGAGGGTGTAGGTATCCTTCGGATTCAATCAATATATAGTTTGTCTACAAGAGACCCTAGCCCTCAGGATCGCGAACTCAATGTATTAGCATTTCCTATTGTTGGTGTGTATGGGCTAACGAGAGACCTTGCAGTTTTTGGAATTATTCCTATCCTTGACAAAAAGCTCGACATAAATACCTCGACAGGCAGGGAAACAAGGGGTGACGAAGGTCT
>JANLHY010000492.1 GCA_024653795.1 Candidatus Brocadiaceae bacterium
GTAATTCGTGAGATATTCACCCCGTTAGAAAGGAGTCTCCGTCCGAAAGGGCGGAGTTTTGAGAAAATACAGTGTGGGAGGGGTTTGAAGCCTCTTCCAAACTTTCTAACGGGGCTCACTGAGATTTCACGACCCTTGTCCTCGTGGAAACTGGGAAAGGGACCCACCCCTTAACCCCTCCCAAGAGGGGAATTGTGGAGTCTCCTCCCAAGAGGGGAATAATTTGGGCCATTATAAAACTTGTCCTCGTGTAAACGGGGATATGTGGATTTAAGTTAAACACGGACAAATGTAGAGACGCATTGCAATGCGTCTGTACAACCCGTGTCACCCCAAAACCCGATTAAATAAAATTAAAATTCCTATACAATTAAATTAAGCAATAGATTTGTTGTTACGATAGAGATTAAGAAAAGCGTAACAGTTTAGTTTTTTGAAAACATCAATAGTTGAAAATGCCTCTGTGACAGTATGTAGCGGCAATTCATGAATTGCCGCTACATTGCATAATAACCACATTATTACTAGAAATTTTCAAAAAAATAAACTGTTTACAAAAAAACGATACTTGATGAACCCGGATATTTCTATTATTATTCCCCTGTATAATGAAGTTGATAACATCGAACCTCTCAGCCACTCTATTATTAACGCCATGCAAGGACAAAACTACGAGGTTGTTTTTGTAGATGATGGCAGCACTGATGGAAGTACCCAAAAATTGAGGGAATGGTGTGCCCAACATACAAATTTTCACACTATCCACTTTAGGAAAAATGCAGGTCAAACGGCGGCTATGGATGCAGGCTTCAGGCGTGCACTGGGGAAATACGTGGTTTCTATGGATGCAGACCTGCAGAATGACCCGGCAGATATCCTGAAATTACTTGAAAAGCTGAATATGTATGATATGGTATGCGGGTGGAGACAGAAGAGAAACGACCCGTGGATCAAACGCATTTCTTCCAAAGTAGCCAATTATATACGAAACAAGCTTTCAAGGGAGGATATTAAGGATACAGGGTGTTCCCTCAAGGCATATCGCAGAGAATGTCTCGATCATATCAAGTTATACAATGGCATGCATCGGTTTTTACCCACCCTGTTTAAGATGGAAGGGTTTACCGTTACTGAAATCGTTGTAAACCACTATCCCCGGAAATTCGGGAAATCAAAGTATGGGATATCTAATAGGGCATTCAGGGCATTCGTAGACTTATTGGCTGTTCGGTGGATGAAAAAACGGAAACTTAATTATGAGGTAGAAAATGAGTAATTTTATAACGCATATCAACTTCTGGGTTGTGCTTGGTTTTATTGGACAATTCCTGTTTGGCTCCAGATTTTTTATACAATGGATTGTCTCGGAAAAGCGCGGCGAAAGCATTATTCCAGAGGCATTCTGGTATTTAAGCATGGCTGGCAGCGTCATATTATTTACCTATGCAATTTACAGACTCGACCCGGTATTTATCATGGGACAATGCTCAGGGATTTTTATCTATACACGCAATATTATGTTAATTTATAAAAAGAAGAGACTCTTGGCCGCGGCAACCGGCGAAGGGACTAATTTCCCAAAAACTGCTGGCGAATAAATTTGCTGATGGAATGCTATTTAAACTAAAAAGAGATATCTTATTTTTCGCATTCATTTTATTAATTGCTGTGTCATCCTGTAATTATATGGAGGAACGGTCTACTCCACACGTCAAAACCCTCCACCCACCTCAAAGAAACGAAATTAGCTCC
>JANLHY010000773.1 GCA_024653795.1 Candidatus Brocadiaceae bacterium
TATGTCGCAAAGCATTGATAAGTCATAAGTTAAGTCGAACTCGACTTATGACTTAAAAATATTTTTTTATGCGCGTTTTTTAACAAAGTAATGTTATATTATTGGTAAAACACCCACAAACTTTATTATATGTATATGCCCAAACAGGCGTCTAATAAGTTACAAAAAAGGTATTATCTGTACTAATAGCCGTAAAATAAGACGGCTATTAGTACGCCTATTTAATGTTGACGACATTATCTGAGGTGAAATAGTGAAAAAACGAGTATATATTGAAACTTCGATTCCCAGCTTTTACTACGAAATCCGCACAGAGCCTGAAATGGCGGCATGTCGTAGCTGGACACTGGAATGGTGGGATCAACAGAGCCATCATTATGAACTTGTAACAAGTTTAGCTGTCATTGAAGAACTTGAAAAGGGAGATTATCCAACCAAATCAGACACTTTGGCTTTGATGGAATCTATACCTATTCTTCCTGTGGAAGACCCTATACCCGAAATTGTTGAAGCGTATATTGCTCGAAAGCTTATGCCTAACGATGTTACCGGTGATGCCTTCCATTTGGCGATGGCATCCTATCCTCAATGCCATTTTTTGCTCACCTGGAATTGTCAAAACCTTGCTAATGCAAATAAGTTTGACCATATCCGTCGGGTCAATACTGTTCTTGGACTTTTTGTGCCAATGATTGTGACCCCTTTTGAACTTCTTGTATGGGAGAGTGATGAAAATGAAACCTGATCCAGTTATAGAAAGAATTAGGAAAGTCCGCAGAGAGATATCTAAAGAGTGCAAACATGACCATAAAGTGTTAGTTGCTCACTATCGTGCGATGGAAGAACGATTTAAGGGTCGGATTTTGAAACGGACTTTGGCAAAAGCAGTATAAGTCGTCTAACAAATCGCTGAAGCTGACGGCGTTTCACGCCGCAGCTTAGCTCAATCGTAGCGTTAGTATGAACTAAAAGGGAAAGATTTGTGGGGATCAAATCTTTATCGTTGAAGAATGATGTCAATTTGAAAGACCCCTCGGCCTTTTTCTGAATATAGATTGCATTTTAAATAATTTTGGAGGCTAATAAATGGTATCTCGTGAAACATTATTAGAAGACGCTTTAAAGTTGCGACCGGTAGAGAGGGCTCATTTAATTGAGGGATTAATGGCAAGTTTAGAGAAGCCCGATCCTGATATAGAATCGATATGGGAACGGGAAGCTCTGAGAAGATATGAAGCTTATAAACAAAAACGGGAAAAGCTTAGGATTTGGAAAAGATATTAGGAAAGATAATAGGGACAGACCCAATACTGTTCGGCACGTTGTTTGAGGGTTAGTATCTATAGGTAAAATATTGTAGTAGTCATACTAAATGATGGCAACGAAAAAG
>JANLHY010000510.1 GCA_024653795.1 Candidatus Brocadiaceae bacterium
TGTAACAGTTTAGTTTTTTGAAAAATTCCAGTAATAATGTGGTTATTATGCAATGTAGCGGCAATTCATGAATTGCCGCTACATATTGCCACAGAGGCAGTTTCAACTACTAATGTTTTCAAAAAACTAAACTGTTACAAAAACTTTAGTAATTATACACCACAAAAGAGCGAAGATATCGGAGAAGAGACAAGAAGTTGAGAAGATGGGAAGTTTGGAAGAGGCTTCAAACCCCTCCCACAGAGTATTTTCTCAAAGCTCCGCCCTTTCTGACGGAGACTCCTTTCTAACGGGGTGAACATTTCACGAATTACCGCCTTACCCACCCCTAAATCCCCTCCCAAGAGGGGACTTTCTATCTTAACTGCGTCCCTTGCGCCTTTGCGTTGAGCCTTATTGTTACACATCCTCACCATAAGCACTAACTTAAAATGACGGATCAACCCCGTTAGAGATGACATCTCTAACGGGGTCAATTTAACCGTGTATTGAATAACGAATATCGAACAAGGAATTTCGAATTATGAGGTTTTATTATCCTCCTTTTTTTCGCGGTTTTTACGCTTGTTACAAAAATCGAAATAAGCTCATTATTCTATTATCCTTCGACATTCATTATTCCTTGTTCGATATTCGATATTGGAATCCTCATAAAAAGTAATAGCACTATCCCAACCTGATAAAAAAATAGCAAAAACAAGTTAGCGCTTATGTAACCTGATCCTTTGCGCCCGCCTTATATAAGCGTGGAAAAGAACAATCATCCTTAGTATCGATACTGGAGAGTGTGTGTAATTCTCCTTTTAACAAGATCAACTTATTAACCTCATTGAGTATCTCATGTGAGACTTTTTCCAATGACTCAAAATTTGAGTCTTTGCGATAAGCCATTTCTACCACTTCCTGAGTCTTATCCAGGAAAATACCAATAGATTCATGCATGCTTTTTGAAGCCCTGGCGACGAATGCCTTGTAACCACGTAAAACTACCTGAAGTTCTTCGAATTTTTTGTTCAATTCTGCAATCGCCATGTTTAATTCCGTTGTGTTTGACATACTGCCGCTCCTTCCGGTAAAAGTGTTTGAATAAATGTAATAGTTCACCGCAGAGGGCGCGGAGAACGCGGAGAAATAAAGGGAATGGGGGAATTTTGTATAATTATCCGTTTATCCTCTATCACATCCTCTGCGATCTCAGCGTTCTCTGCGGTGGGCTGAACTGCCGCTTCACCCATCCCACACACTGCAATCTTACCCCTTCCATAGTTTAAGGAGGGAGATATATTCATGGTATCCTGTAGGTTTATCATAATCATAACGAGGCACCTTTTTTCCCCTTTTATTCCGCACATCCGATGCAGTAGTATGCTTGCGCGAATGGCCGGACGCATTCAATCTTTTAATTATCCTTCCAACGGTAGAACAGGAGATAGATACTCCTTCATTCTTAAGCTGAGTCAAAATATTACTATTACTCCATGCGGGGTGTATTTCTTTGAGGACATCTATACGGTTTATTACGTGGAGGGGGGTGGTTGGTTCCCTCAATTTTTTCGGTCTTCGGTTCTTTTTGTCGTCTTCAAGGGATGAGAGGTTCTGGGGATCATAACGCCTTTTCCACCGATAGAAGGTATCCGGCGAGATGCCGAAATGGCGACAGGTAAGCCTTGCGTTTTTCCCGTGTTTCTCATAATGGTCAAACCATTCGAGCTTCTGCTTTACATCTTCTGATATGTCGGATTGACTTTGATATGAATCACCGTTATTAATCATGGTAAATCTGTCTTTCCTAACCCGAATAAATCGGAATGCGTAGCGCGGGGATTCATTCCCCGCCCCCGTATCAAGTACGGGGCAGGCAAAGGCCGACCACAAGGGATCGGCGCTACATTTTTTGACAAAAATGTAAAAACATTTTTGATAAGGAACTTAATAGAGTTTGTTTTTATATTCTTAGCATTTTAAACTTGTCCTCATGTAAATGGGGAATCAATTGTGGTTTACCGAAGTGTACGACATCTATTCGACTAATAAGGATATTATTATAATCGGAATATTTTGAAAATACATAATGGATTTTTTTATAAATATCGACATCATTATTATATATGTTTTAATATATGCGACTTAGAGCATAATAATTAATTGTGCGTCCAGTATCTATCTGACTATAAATTTAGCCATAGTACCATTACCCACCCCTTAAATCGTTCGACTGAGCTCACGACGAAGTCCCCTCCCAGGAGGGGACTTTTTTATTCCCCTCTTGGGAGGGGACAGGGGTGGGTCTTGTGGCATCTTCTCCAATTTAAATATTGAAAATCATTATTAGCGAATCAAAATATGATGTACATTATAATGTTGACGCGAAAACCCCCCTTACGGCTGGTTCAATCTTGTAGATTGAACCAGATATTTCGAACTTGGCATGGGTTTTAAACCGGCATCGGCTATGAAAAATAGCAAATGTTTCGGTTCAATCGAGGACGATTGAACCGGCAAAAATTCCCCGCCCCTGGTGGGAGGGATTGGGGGAGGGTGACATATTTTCATGCACTTGCTTGACACACGAGAGACGAAACTGTTATATTATTATAGGTAACAGTTCAGCTTACCGCAGAGAATATTGATATCTCATAACAACCCCCCCAGCCCCCCTTTGCTAAGGGGGATTATTGCGGTTGTCCCCCTTAGCAAAGGGGGATTTAGGGAGTTGTGACACTGCGTTCGCCGTGCCCTTTGCGGTAAACTATTATTTTTATATTAAGATGCCAAAAATTCTCGTAAAAGACTTCAATCTTGAACACACCCTCTTGTGCGGACAGATGTTTCGGGTAACCAGGGCAGGCGATTGGTATTATATCGTGGCGAGAAACCGTATCTTTCGCGTTCGTCAGTCCGCAGATTGTTTAGAATTTCAGGGTGTTGATAAGAAATTTCTGGCACATTATTTTGCCCTGGACGAACCGTATCCAACAATCCTGAAACAGATAGAGAAAGACTCGCACATTCGGAAGGCTATCAAAAAATATCATGGCCTGCGCATTGTGCGGCAGGATCCGTGGGAATGCTTAATATCTTTTCTCTGCTCCTCAGCGGCAAATATACCCAAGATAAAATTAAATCTCGAAATGCTGTCAAAATCTTTTGGGAAAAGGATTGAGTTGAACGGATTCGAGTGGTATTCGTTTCCGAATCCTGGCGAGTTAAATCACTACGAGAGGATTTTCCAGGCAAAGACGGGGTTCCGGGCAATATACATAAAAACCGCCAACGATCGTGTAAGTGAAGCCTTTTTAATGTCATTAAAAAAACTCCCTTATCGGGAAGCAAAAAAGGCGCTGACGCAAATCCCCGGCGTGGGAGATAAGATCGCTGACTGTATTCTTCTGTTTTCCCTGGGTTTTACCGAGGCATTCCCTATCGACACGTGGATCAAGAAAATCCTCCAAAAACTCTATTTTAAGAATCAGGTTGTGTCAAGTCAACACCTGCGGGATTTTGGCCTAACATATTTTGGCAGGTATGCTGGATATGCCCAGCAATTTCTCTACATGCTTGCACGGGAGTCTCAATAGTCGCAACAGTAACAGTTCAGCCCACCGCAAACCAGACTATAAGTTTTAAACTGTTAACAGTTGTGTGAAATGCCAAATTATTTGGTTCAATCGAGGACGATTGAACCAGCGAAGGAATCAATGCAAAATGCAAAATGCAAAATGTAAATTGTAAAATTAACTTTGTAATTTGCATTTTGCAATCTTCATTTTGCGCTTCCGACTCGTTCAGGTTAGAAGATTTCCTGAAATTGTGGCGCAGTACTACTTTCATATTTAACCTTGACAAACATCAAGAACTGAAGTATCCTCTTTGTAGATACACAGAATGGAGGTATTTGTATGAAAACTCGTATACAGAAATGGGGAAACAGCTTGGCCTTGCGCATCCCCAAATCGTTTGCTGAAGAAGCAGGGCTGGAACAGGATTCATCAGTTGAGATGTCATTGAAAGATGGAAGGCTTGTTATAGCGCCCGATGCTAAATCCAGGCTGACGCTCAGGCGACTCCTTGCGCAGGTCACCAGAGATAACCGGCATTCCGAAGTTGATACAGGTCATGCCGTAGGAAATGAAGTATGGTAAAGAAGGTTTACGTTCCGCAGCGCGGTGATGTGGTTTGGATTACTTTAAATCCTCAAGCGGGTCATGAACAAGCAGGACGCCGCCCGGCGGCGGTGCTTTCACCGGCGGCATATAATGAAAAGGTCGAGCTTGCCATTCTCTGTCCCGTGACGAATCAAATCAAGGGTTATCCTTTTGAAGTGCTTTTGCCCGATGGCTTGCCTGTGACCGGAGCAATTCTGGCTGACCAGGCTAAGAGCTTGGATTGGCGTGCTCGGGATGCGGAGTGGATATGTGCCTTACCACATCGAGTAGTGGCGGAAATATTGCAAAAACTTGGCACATTGCTTTCAAGATAAAGACGTATCAGGGTGTTATGCGATGATATTTGAGCGAAGAATATAGATTACGATGTTATTGATTTGTCCTCCGATCGTTAATGATCCCTAAATCTGGCGTATTATACCGGTGAAGCGCCTTTGCTGGTTCAATCTTGCAGATTGAACCGTATATTGCGAACCAGACTATAAGTTTTAAACTGTTAACAGTTGTGTGAAATGCCAAATTATTTGGTTCAATCGAGGACGATTGAACCAGCGAAGGAATGAATGCAAAACGAAAAATGTAAATGGAGGTATTTGGATGAAAACTCGTGTACAGAAATCGGGAATGACCCCATTAGCTATTATTTCGGAATTCGGATTGCTGAAAAGACAATCCGAATTCCGCATTCATAGTAATCTATTTTACCTGAGCAACACCTCCAGAACCAGAAGGATAAGGAACCATCACGCTGATTGCACCTCGCACTTCTCCTTCCTTATAACCTTCCTTGATGCGTCCGGCTATGTCTTTTTCACCCTTTGGGTCGCCGTGGCAGTTAAGACATGCCGGTCCTATGTAAAGAGGCAGCATATAACGATATTTCTTTGAACCATCAGAGTTATCGACAACCCTACCTTTTCCCTGTCCCTTTGGATAGTCTTCGGCCTCAAATTCCTTGAGGATTCTTGCCTCAAAGGCATCAGGAGAGTTGGCAGGATTTCTGTATTTCAAACTTGTCTGCTTGAGATAATAGTCAGATCCCATTGCTTCGTTGTATTTATAACCGGTACGTCTGCCTACAATAGCAGGGATGACGTTTTTAAATCCCTTATCCTTTGTATTTAATACTGTTTGACTTTCATCTATTACGCTCTTTGTT
>JANLHY010000774.1 GCA_024653795.1 Candidatus Brocadiaceae bacterium
ATTTGACCCCATGGGGATTTGAACCCCAGTTCACAGATCGAAAATCTGTTGTCCTAGACCAGGCTAGACGATGGGGCCACATAGTAAATTTATACCACAGAAATATCCGTGGTATAAATTTACTAAAATGGTGAGGGCAGATGGACTCGAACCATCGACAATCGCCTTAAAAGGGCGGTGCTCTACCAACTGAGCTATGCCCCCTATTTCACTCCTATTTTATACATATAAAAATATAGTGCAACGTAGTCGCAATAAATTCTAAGTTGAAAGTTGTAAGTTCAAAGCTGTAACTTATAACTTACAACTCGTATTCATCTCTAAAAAACTTACTCGAAAAAGAAGTTTTTACAAGATAATACTATCGTGACACTCTTACACCTTGAGTATCTCTTCTGTCTTTTTCCTAACCAAGTCGTTAAGCTTGCCCTCATATTCGTGAATAAGCTTTTGTATATCGTCTTTGGTGCGTTTGGCATCATCTTCGGTCAAGACACCCTCTTTTTCTTCTTTGTCAGCCTGCTTATTGGCATCGTGCCTGATATTTCGCAGAGACACCTTTGCCGTTTCCCCAAACTCTTTTGCTTGCGTAGAAAGTTTCTTTCTTCGCTCCTCGTTGAGTGGTGGAATTACGACGCGCAGGGCCTTCCCCTCGACTGAAGGGGTTAAACCAAGATCAGACTGCAAAATGGCCTTCTCGATACTTGAGATTATCGTAGTATCATACGGTTTAATCGTTATCGACTGTGCATCAGGGGTTGAAATAACCGCCAGCTGTTTTAGTGGAGAAAAATCTCCATAACATTCTACTTTTATATTTTCCACCAGTCCCGTACTTGCCCTGCCAGTCCTTAGGCCCTTAAACTCCTCTTGCAGGTGCGTAACGACCTTTTCCATCCTTGCTCTTGCGTCTTTACATATAGATTCTTTTGCCATATTTCATTAATCCCCGATATATGTCCCAATAGGTTTTCCCAAAATTGCCTTTTTAATATTTTCACGCTTATTCATGTTAAAAACGATGATTGGCAATTTGTTTTCCATACTCAAGGAAATCGCCGTTAGATCCATTACTCCCAGTTGCTTATTCAAGACGTCCATATAGGTCAATTTTTTGCATAGCTTTGCAGATGTATTTTCCAAGGGATCGTCCGTATATACGCCTTCAACCCGTGTTGCCTTTAACAATACGTCTGCACCAATTTCAATCGCACGCAGGGCTGCAGCTGTATCAGTTGTAAAATAAGGATTTCCCGTCCCACCCGCAAAGATAACCACATCTTTTTCTTGTAAATACTGTAAACAATTTCGCAATACAAAGGGTTCTGTAATATTTTTAATTTCAATGGCACTGATTACATGTGCCTTCATGGTAAACCCTTCTAATATGTCCTGTAAGAGCAGCGCATTAATCGCTGTAGCAATCATACCTACCTGATCAGCCTGTACCCTGGACTTGCCAGCGCTGCCGAGTTTTGCGCCGCGGAGGATGTTGCCGCCGCCAACGACGATTGCCAGTTCAACCCCAGTCGCTGAAACTTTTTTTATTTCTTTGGCTAATGCAATAAAGTTTTCTGTTTCTATGCCACGCCCATTTTCATTCCCAAAACCTTCACCACTTATCTTTAATAATACTCGTTTATACTTGATATTCCTTTTCATGGGCACAGAGGTGTAATGCAATGTTTCTTAACTAACACTCTCCAACCTCGAATCGAACGAAGCGGTTAATTTTAATATTTTCCCCTATTTTGGCAATATTTGCAATTAATAAATCATTGATTGTTTGAGTACTATCTTTTATGAAAGGCTGCTCCAGCAGGCATTT
>JANLHY010000564.1 GCA_024653795.1 Candidatus Brocadiaceae bacterium
TCCGGGAGTCACGACCAGCGCTATCAACCTTGATACGAAAGAGGTTACCATTAATTACTATGAAGGTTGGATCAGGTTTGCAAGAAAGATAATCAAGACCCTGGAAGATAACGGATTTAAGGCTGTTGTGCCTGTGGACACAGTTACCTTCAAGACGGAAGGAATGACCGAGGTCGAGGCACATGACGTACGTG
This sequence comes from Candidatus Brocadiaceae bacterium, assembly GCA_024653795.1. Classification (GTDB taxonomy): domain Bacteria; phylum Planctomycetota; class Brocadiia; order Brocadiales; family Brocadiaceae; genus Wunengus. The sequence goes on from JANLHY010000564.1 coordinate 195, forward strand.
CATACCTCCTTGGTGTCTTTGGGGTGTCTAATTCAGACATAGACATCGAAAATAATGAGGTAAAGGTTAGTTTTTATCAGGGATGGACGACCAAAGAAAACCTGATTAAAACCATTGAAGATCGTGGGAATACCACGGTAAAACAGGACCTCGTGGTGCTTAAAACATCCTAGCGCAGCTATGCTGCAAACAAATTAACGCTCTCTTTATCCTTGCAAATTGGAGATAAAGTAAGGCGAACTTAAGTTCGCTTTACAGCATAATACAAATGAAGAGGTGATTCACCGATTGGGAAAAAATAATAACAAAAGTGTGAAGTATGTTTTGACAGTTGCAGTCTTACTTGTGCTGTGGGGTATGTATTGTTTTGAATCATTTGCCGATGTTTCGTATGCCGACCTGTTTCTGGCTGGAAGGGGTTACAAGCCTGTCGAAGATTCATTGCCGGTAAAGCCACTGATCACATATCCTACCGACCTGCCTGTGCGTGTGGCTGGCATGCAGACAGGCGGAAGCAACATTACCGACAATCAACTCTACAGGGAATGGTGTATTAAAACCTTTAAAAACGGTGAACAAATCTATGAGGCATATAAGGAAATTGCCTTTGAGATAAACTATCGGGCAGAACCATCAAAGACAGATTACTGGCAGACGCCTGTAGAAACGAGACAGACTAAACAGGGAGACTGCGAGGATTCTGTGTTTTTATTCTTTTCCAAGCTTTCTGGGCTGGATATAGACGGAGATATTATATGGGGCTGGGTTGCAGACAAGGAGAATTCGATTGCCTTTGCCCATGTATGGTATCAATTATCAGATAAGCGGGGCAGACCTTACATAGTGGAAGGCTTTTCGAAGGAGTGGAATGGGATTAAACCTGTAGAGATGCTTACCGAGGGAGAGAGACGTGTGCCGGTGCTGATGTTAAGGCATAATCAGGTAAACCGTGTGGTAGATGAAATGATGCCGCGATTTACGGAATCTTTTGAAGAAGATCAATTCACCTGGGCTGTCTATATGAATAATGCCACAATGGTCAAGGAAATCTTCCAGAAACTTCAGGTCATGTTTGCCAGGTATAAGGGACAGTTGCATCAATCAATGTATTGATGGTTATTATTTCAATTGTTATATCAGCATAAAATGGGGCTTCTAAGAAGCGTACTTTACTTCAAACCCCTTACTAACGAAAAAAGCCATTCTGCTACCACCCATAGAATGGTTCTTTTTAGAAGCCCTATACTTTGAATGTCTGAAATATTAATTACAAAACCACACATTCCTAATCCGAACGAGTCGGAAGAGTTTTAAAAATTACGCATCCAAATACACAACATTGAAAGAAAGCATTAGGCCATAGTCTAATTGCTTTATTGGCTAATGTTCTATGAAGATAACTTCCATGGTTGCCTTTTGCCCTGCAACAGAAAGGACGATGGTGGTGG
>JANLHY010000579.1 GCA_024653795.1 Candidatus Brocadiaceae bacterium
CGGATTCCTCACGTTTTTGGCCAAGAGAAGGCTATGAACCCGGGAAGCCGCAACATTCCTACGACAAGCAATTCATCCGCGATTATCTCGAAAGCATCCATTGGGACAAGAAACCACCAGCGCCAACCCTCCCCCCCGACATCATTCAAAAGACCTCTGAAAAGTACCTCAATGCCTATAAAGCACTCACGGAAAGAAGTCTGATATAGCCTTCTCCGGGTGTCTTTTTGTTGTATTTGCACTTTACAATTTTATAGACTTCAAAATTCAATAATCTATCGGTAAAGTATAAATTTTTTTATGGCCGAAATTGCAAGAGAATTGAATGACGAAAACATTAACAACGTTTCTCTCATAGCGGAAGGATTACACCAGAATTTTTACGAAGACGTAATGCACCCCGATACCATTAAAAAAGGCGCAAAGACAATAAAACAATTCGTTACCAGGATGTGCAATCGCTTTACCCTCCCCAAAAACTGACAGATTGGCAACCCCACTCTTTCTGCTTTTTCCCCCTTCTCTACCAATTGACATAACTACACATGAATGATAAAGTATTTTTACTGAGAAAGGCGGAGGAAAAAAATGAAAGAAGTGTTACGGTATTTACAGAATGCGAGAGATATACTCAGTAAAGCAACTATAGTAAAAGATTGTCTTAAAGCGGCAAAAGAATTTATTGAAGAGTTAAAATAAGGTATCGCAATTTGGGGTAGGAAGTGTGGGCAAATCTTTCACCTTGACAAATTTACTTCAACTCTTTCAATGAGTTTGGTTGGGTTGAGGCACGAAACCCAACAGATTATTGAATGCCATGAACGGTTGGTGTTGGGTTTCACTTACGTTCAACCCAACCTACTCAACTATTTTTACAGCAGATTTAGGTATTGGTGTCGTAGTAGTAAGAGATGTGCCCGCAACGGTATGTTCACAATGCGGCGCGGATTGGATTGAAGATGCCATCGCATCAAAACTAGAAGAAATCGTGAATGATGCACGACAGAAGCATCACATAGTAGAAGTTACAATACTTCCCACTTAATAAATATCTCAGTAAAATCTTGACAAAGGGCAGTATTTACATTAAAAGTAAACTCACACAAAGATTAATATTTAATAAAAATTCTTAAAAAAGGGACCACTCACATGAAGCAGACAGCTTTAAATGGCACTATTGATATGCTCCATAAGATTGAAACTATTGAGAAGGAGATTGTGGATTTAAAATTAACCGTTCTCAGGAAACTCACTCCAACTGGCAAAAAAGTTATATCACTTAAGGGCATTCTCAAGGGGGTGGATATTACCGATGAAGATGTAACTTCCGCGAAAAAGTCCCTGTATAGCAAAATAGGGATATAAAGTTTTATGAACTTTGTAACGGACACACACGCCCTTCTCTGGTGGTTTACAGACAGTCCTAAAATAAGTCCAGCGGCATCAGAGATCTTTGAGAAATGTGAAAAAGGTGAAAATGTAATCTTTGTACCTTCAATTGTCATTGCAGAGGCATTGAGCGTCTTCGACAAAAAACGCATCTCTTTTAACTTTAAGAAACTGTTTAAAGAAATACATGATAGTGAAAATTTTACGCTCATAGCTCTTGATTACCCCATTCTCCAGAAAATGATTACCCTAAAAGACATCGCTGAACTTCACGATAAAATAATCGTCTCAACTGCAAAATATCTCAACCTTCCCATAATCACCAAAGACGAAACCCTTCAAAATCTCCCCAATATAAAAACCTCCTGGTAACTTCGTGGGAATTCAATGCGGCGCTGATTGGATTGAAGACGCCATCGCATCAAAACTAGAAGAAATCGTGAACGATGCACTACAGAAGCATCACATAGTAGAAGTTACAACACTTTCCACTTAATAAATATCTCAGTAAAATCTTGATCAAAGAACCTGTTTAACCTTGATTTAAGGTTGTGCAAGAGAATTCGATCATAAGTAAATTGTTAAAAAAGAATCCGCTTCACTAGCAAGATTAAAGACCCCAATTAGTTTAAAAATGTGATACCATTCCATTTTTTTTATTGACACTGTTCCTATTGGTCATATATTATACACATAAACAGTGTGTAATCAGGAGGTGCGATATGGTAAGGATAAATGCTATTTTGCCAGAGGATACTCTGGTAAAAATAGATGCCATTGCAAAAGAAAAAAAGAAAAGTAGAAGTAGTTTTTTACGGGAAGCCGCTGAGAAGCTAATAGACGAATATCAACGGCAAAAGGTAGAGGAAATAAAAAGAGAACGTATAATACGTGCCATAGAAATACAGGATAAATTAAAGAAGAAATCAGGTATGTGGAACGGTGTGTCAGAGGTCAGAAAGTGGAGAGAATTACACAAATGAAAAAATTTGTCCTTGATACATCCGTTATTGTCAAATGGTTTAGCGAGGATGAGGGCGATGCTGAACATGCTAACAAATTAAGACGTCAGATACTGGAAGGTTTGTGTGGCATAATAATACCTGATCTGTTATTTTACGAGCTTGCAAATGCGCTTAGGCACAATCCAAACTTTACCACCGGGGATGTTCAAGTATCATTAGATTCTGTTTTTGATATGGAATTTGATGTAAGAAAGGTTGATAATTTAGTGATAGCTGCTGCAATAGATATAGCCTTCAAATTTAACGTTACAGTCTACGACGCTTATTTTCTTGCGTTGTCTCAATTAGAGAGTAAACCATTTGTTACAGCCGATTACAAATTCAGCAGTCGCATAAAAGGTTTTAAAAACATAGTTAATTTAACTGAAATTTAAACCTTCCATTCTTTTGTAATCGTTCCGTCTCTGACTCACTGGACTATAATCAATTCCCATCATGACAAACCTTATCCCAGTGCTTTATTTTTAGGATGGTTTGAGGAAGAACCATTTCATGTAGTTACAGCATTTGATTCTCTTAGTGAATATTGCTTTGTTATTACCGCATATAGGCCAGATTTAGAACATTTTGAATCAGATTACAAAACAAGGATGCCCCATGGTAATTAAAAAGCTACCTGATAAATGTCCGCTCTGTGGGGGGACCAAAAAAACAGGCAAAACTATTTTGCAACAGATTTAGGATTTGGTATCGTAGTAGTAAAAGATGTACCCGCAACGGTATGTTCACAATGCGGCGCTGATTGGATTGAAGACGCCATCGCATCGAGTAAGCCCCTTCAGATGCTATGCGCCATTGTCTTGTCATGGCAGACAAGGTAGCAAAATTGCCTTTTATTGTCAACAATATAATCACTAATGTAGGGGTGACCCTCAATCCCCCTCCTTGATTTTCCTGACTTTTAGAGTTATCCTTATCTTGCTTTTTAACCATTTGGGTTACCTCCTCTTATTATTAGGTTAATGTCACTTACCCTATTATAACGAGGTACTCCTTATGGTTTCACCATATTTTATCTTGCACTTGTGCAAGATTCAGGTGATAACTCTCTCTTTCTTCCACGTTTATTTGTATACTTCATGTTTCCTCCCTTTCTTTTATTATGATTTAAAGGGTCACAGGGTCACCTTCATTATTCAATAATCTAAAGTTTGGTATAAGGTTGGGTTGAGGCACGAAACCCAACAGATTATTGAATGCCATGAACGGTTTGTGTTGGGTTTCACTTACGTTCAACCCAACCTACTCGACTATTTTTCTCCCATTTTCCTCCATTTTTCTCGTTTGTGTAGGGTAAAACACTGGCGTAGTGGCTACGGGCTGATATTTGTATTCCCCGTTTCTCTCCGTTTCCTCTGAGAGTGTCGCAATATCACAGCCATACCCTATTTCCAGCATCTTCTCATCAAACCGTACGTGAGGTTTTCCCTCATACGGCTTTCCTGTTCTCTTTGCAGCAAGGCATA